>NZ_JBHWJT010000042.1:0-52833 GCF_042731325.1 Streptomyces sp. NPDC059866
CGTTGCGTTGAGAGGCGCACGGCGGGTTCGGCGAGAGGTCCGGAGAAACGGACCGGGAGCAATCCCGGCACCGCGCTCCGGGCCTACTCAGCGGAACGGTCGCGGAGCGTCACCTCGGTGTTCGATTGTGAGGGGCTGGGTCCCGTGAGACCGCGTACGCCTGGCCCCCGGAGAACCAAAAGTGGGGTTCTGGTCCAACTTCTGTGGTGTGCCTACTCCCTGTGACTGCTGATCTCGCCGATGCCTCCCGCGAGATCGTCTGGAAACTGCCACTGCCGACCTCGTCCGGGCTGATGGTTCTGGTCTGTGCGCGAGGTACTGCTCCGGCTGGAAGAGCTGCTCTTCCTGGCGGCTCCGGAGATCAGAGTGGTGTCGGTGCAGGACGACGGCGAGGTGATCCGAGTCGGTGTCAGATGTCGGACGGATGGGGCACGGTGCCCGGGTTGCGGAAACTGGTCTCGGCGGGTGCATGGCTCCTACCTGCGGTTTCCAGCCGACCTTCCCGTGGCGGGACGGCGGGTGGTGCTGCGGCTTCGTGTCCGGCGCTTCACGTGCGGAGACGTCTCCTGCGAGCGGCGGACGTTCGTCGAGCAGATCGCTGGCCTGACCCGCCGGTACAGCCAGCGAACCGAACGACTGCGGTCGGTGCTGGCCGAGGTCGGCCTCGCCCTGGCCGGCCGCGCCGGTGCCCGGCTCGCCGACGTCTTCGGGGCGAGGGTCAGCCGAAACACGGTCCTGCGGCTGGTCGATGCCCTGCCGGAGCCTCAACCGCGGACCCCACGGGTGGTGGGCGTCGACGAGTACGCGATGCGCAAGGGGCGTGTCTACGGGACCGTGCTGGTCGATGTCGAGACGCGCAGACCGGTGGACCTGCTGCCGGATCGCGAGGCGGGCACGGTCGCGGCCTGGCTGACCGAGCACCCTGGGATCGAGGTCGTCTGCCGCGACCGCGCCCCGTTCTTCGCCGAGGGCGCCAGTCTCGGGGCGCCAACCGCCGTTCAGGTCGCCGACCGGTTCCACCTGTGGCGCAACCTCGGCGAAGCGGCCGAGCGGTGCGTCTCTGGCCACCGCCTTTGCCTTCGCGCGGCCAGCACGGAGCCGGCCCCGGGCAAGGCTCCGGCTCCGTCACTGGCCGAGCGAGGGTCGCCATGGCCCACGGGGCACCGGTTCGCCGACCGTACCCGCGCGAAGCACGCCACCGTCCACGCGCTGCTGGCCGCCGGCCACAGCCGACGCTCCATCCAGCGCCAACTCGGCATGACCTACCGGACGGTCAAGCTCCTGGCGGACGCCGCGACCCCGGAAGAGCTGTTCCAGGGGCAGTGGCAGAACCGCAGGACCAAGCTCGATGACTTCAAGCCGTACCTGCACGAGCGATGGGCCGAGGGCTGCACGAACGCCTGGACTCTCTGGGAAGAGATCAAGACGCAGGGCTACACCGGCGGCTACGGAGCCGTCCGCGCCTACCTCCAGCCGTTTCGCACCACCGCGACCGCACCGGCAGCCCGTCCGCCGTCACCGCGCACGGTCGCCGGATGGATTCTGACTCACCCCGACACTCTGCCGGAGAACGAGCGCCTGAAGCTCAAGTCCGTCCTCGCCGCCTGCCCCGAACTGGAGGCCCTTACCGGGCACGTCCGCGCGTTCGGGAAGATGCTCACCCAGCTCCAGGGTGACCAGCTCCCGCAGTGGATCAAGGCGGTCCGAACCGACGACCTGCCCAGTCTCCACGCCTTCGCCAACGGCCTCGAAAGGGATCTCGTCGCCGTGACCGCTGGCCTGACGCTGCCCTGGAGCTCCGGCGTCGTCGAAGGCCACGTCAACCGGATCAAAATGATCAAGCGCCAAATGTATGGCCGGGCCGGCTTCGGCCTGTTGCGGAAGCGAGTCCTACTGGCGTGACCGCAGCTCTGTCACTCGACGTTCAGCCGATCGCGAGCGGCACGGGTTCCAGGCCCAGCTTGCTCCGGCATGAGTCGACAGCCCGGGTGACCCAGGCGGTCACGGCATCGTGGTCTGCCGCGATCGTGTGAAGCTCACGTGCCCTCTCCTGGGCTTCGACCATCCAGGGCGCCAGCGCGTCCTCTCGTAGAACTCGTTCGAAGTGATCCCGGGCCGTGTCTGCCTGCCCGACCAGGGCAGCTGCGATCCCGGAGTCGAAGCTGTCCCAGAGGAATCCCCGCCGCACTGGCCTGGATGTCAGGTGTCGGGCGACGTCCGGCAGAGCCGGGAACTTCTCCCTCAGCACGGTCACCTCCGCCGCGGCCCGTCGGGCGAGTTCCAGTGCCAGCGGCGTGAACTGGTCCTCGGTGCGGAACAGGTCAGGGCTGGTTCGGGCTGCGTCCACGTGGAAGGCCAGGTGGTCCACGTCGTGCCACAGCCACATCGCACCGATCTGCAGACCGCTGCCGGCAGTGCGTGGCGGGGTGAACTCCACGACCCCGAGCCACCACCCGTGATCGTCAATCCACAGCCGCGACCGTCCGCGCTGGGCCAGGCCGAGAGGCTGCAGGGACTCCCGTGCCGCGGAGGTGATGATCCGGAGGACCGGACTGCGATCTGCCATGACCGGCATTATCGATCGTCCGACCGACACCGCCGTCGGTCGCGGTGGCACAGAGCCGTGAGACAACACTGAGCGTCACTGCTCCACAGAAGATGGACCAGAACCGGATTCCGTCGACAAAACCACGTGGGCCTGCGTTGCGGGGGCAGAGTGTGGGGCGGTCATAGACCGTTGCCGGCGCGGAGCATGGCGGGGTGGAGGATGTGGGCCGGGCCGCGCTGGTAGAGGGTGGCGGGGCGTCCGTTGCTGGGCCGTTTGAGGCCGGTGTCGGTGACGAAGCCGGTCACGTTTCTGACTTTGCGTCGGAAGTTTCTGGGGTCGACGGGCATGCCCCAGACGATTTCGTAGACCTGCTGCAGCTCGCTGATGGTGAAGGTTTCAGCGCAGAAAGCGGTCGCAAGGGTGGTCTGCTCGAGCAGCCTGCGGGCTTCTTCCAGGGCATCGCTGAGGATGGTGCGGTGGTCGAATGCCAGCTTGTCCATGAGGGTGTCCTCGACGGCCACCCAGGACGCGTTGCGGGCATCGGTGCTGGCTGTTGGGGAGGGCAGGTCGGGTGCGATGGCCAGGAAGGCCGTGGTGATGACACGGCCGCGAGGATCACGGTGGGGGGAGGAGTAGGTGCGCAGCTGGTGCAGAGGCAGATCGGCGCTGTCCAGGCCGGTCTCCTCGATCAACTCCCGGTGCGCGGTGGTTTCCAGATCTTCTCCCTCCCGCAAGAACCCTCCGGGCAGGGCGAGTTTGCCCACGAACGGATGCTTGCCCCGCTCCACCAGCAGCACTTTGAGCTGGGCCTGCCGCACGGTCAGCACCACGAGGTCGGCGGTGACCTTGACGTTGGGCCGGGGCCGGCTTCCCGGGGGCGCATCGGTAGTTGGCCCGTTGCCGTGCTGGGCCTCAACCCTGGTGTCGTCAAGCGGCTGTTGCTCAAGGGTCACGGTGGTGGCTCCTTGCCGGGCGCCGGGCTGGCCGTCGTCGATGGGGCGGATGTTCCCAGCCTGGCAGCCAGACATGCTGCGTCGAGCACCGATTCCGGCGGAATGTCGATGTGCAGGTCTTTGGGCATCTGGGAGTAGTACGTCGGGATGCCCCGCTCGTGGATTCTGCCGAGCTCGTAGCTGGTGGTGCGCCCGATGTAGCCGTCCGGGGCGACGACATACACGAAGTCAGAGGTGAGGATCTTCTCGAGGGTCGCGGCCTGGATGTCGTGGTCGGCAAGGTGTGGGGGATCGGAGGCGAAACGGGCGAACTCCGCGCCTGGGTTGACGATGTCTGACACGGCAGGCGTGCGCACCGTGATCCCGGCGGCCTCGAAGGCCTTCGCCGCCCGCACCACCTGCCCATAGTGCTGCCGGAAGCTTCCCACCACCGCCACCGTCAGCCGACCGCTGCCGGACGGCACGGACCGATCCTCGCCGGCGGCTCTCACGGGCCGCTGGGCAAGAGGCGCCGACTGGTTGCTCAGGGGCATCTGGAGCTCTTTCATTCCGAAGGAGTGTGGCGCGCCACGTCGCGCACTGTAGCGGGCAGGGATTGCCGAGCGGCGGCGGCGGAGCGGATGCGGCCCTGCCAACGCTTCCTGTCCGCGTCGGTGAACGGCAGCGCGCACAGGGTGTGGCAGGCCTCGACGATGGCCACAACCAGTACCTCGTCCAGGAGGTGGTGCGGCCGCCCCGCCAGGGCACCGGCTACCCGCACGTGACTGACGCATCCCGCAGGCCCCCGCCCCGCGGTGATCACATCCGCCAGGTGCCGGCTTGAGCCCGCCTGCCGCCTGCGACGGCGGCGCCGCCCGGTCTGGGACGGGCCGAGGCCGTCACAGGTCACGTGTTCCCGCACCCGCTCCACCAGGGCGCACAGCTCATGCCTGAGCGCTCTGACACTGGACGGCCCCCGCGGAATGCGTGCCTGCGACACGCCGGTGCCGGCGGTAACCGGTTGGCCCAGCACTGCTGCGGTGTCCTCCCAGAGCCGCTGCCAGAGCGCAACATCCTCACCGCACCCCGAGACGAAGGCGAGGGTGACGGCCTGCGTGGGCAGCGACCGGCCGGAAGCCGCCGAAAACAAGGTGCTGGCCGAGTAGGGCGTACGGTCGGCCAGCTTCCGGTAGCTGAGCCCGGCCTGGCGGCGCAGCGCCCGCAATGCGTTCGCGAAGGCCACCAAAGCCGGACAGCCCCTCGTCAAGGGTTGCTCTTCTCGCGGCATGACGAGTCTTCTTACTGATCGTCGACGCCGTGAGGATGCGAGGCCCGGGGCTCACTGCGCCGTCCCCGCGCAAAGACCCGGCGCACCAGCTCAGAGGCGGTCAGGCCGGCCGCAGCGACAGCGGTCGTGGCCACGCCCGGCTCATAGCCGATCAGCACCAAAGCTGCCACCAGCGCGAACACGGCCAGCACTGTGGCCAGTGACAAGATCTGCTGCCCGTCGAACCGGCCGACCTTCTTCTTCCTGCCCTTGCTCATGCGACATCCCCCATCTCATGCAGTCGGTGCGGACGAGTTTTCTCTGCACGTCGGAGAGGGCTTTTCCGCAAGGTGATTGCCGTCACCGGCGGCCTCTGCCAACGTAGTTCGATACTCGCAGAAGCTGACTGCCATGACCAGCAGCAGAGTTGGCTGAAAAGCCCATCTAAACACCTGCTGACCAGCACAGAAGCCTTTGGTTGCAGTCCCTCGCGCAGGAGTTGCTGCAGCCAGCGAAGCCGACGGCCGTAAGCGTCTCAATGACGTTTTGTGCGGCACGAAAACAATACAGATAAGGGCTTCCATCTGGCACTCAGGAACCTGCATCATGGCAGCGAGGAAAAAGTCACTGTGACATAAAGGCCTCATTCTCAAGCCGTTGGTGCGGACGAGTATCGAGACCACGAGGGACTCTTGTTGCCGCAGGAGTCCCTCACCAACGGCCTGGCAGCCCCCGGCTCCCAGTCCTCCGCCCCACCTCTGCCCAGACCTGAGGTGCGACGACGGCATCCGCCTGGACACCGGTGCCGACTGCCCGACCTGCGGAAACATCGTCCGCATCCGGCGCACGCTGCGCACCCGAGTCACGGCCCGGGTCGAGACAGAGATGCCGTACAGCGACCCGGTCACGCGCCGTGCCGAGGCTGAGCGGCGCCTGCGCGAGGAGACCGTCCTCGAGGAGCAGCGGGCCCAGATCCGGCGGACCCGGGCCGCGCGTGAAGTCGAGCAGCGCCAACAGGCGATCGCTCGGCGCCGTGCCCTTGAGGAGGAGGCGGAGTTGGCCCGCAGGCAGGCGCCGTGTGTGGACTGCGGGCTGCCCGAGTGCGCGGGCCTGTGCCCGGCATGCTCCTACCGGCGGCGTACCGAGGGACTGGTGCAGGAGGCTGTCGATCTGGTCGTCGCGGTGCGGGCTGACCTGTCGGACGCGGCCGGGGTCGCCGAGCTCACCCAGCAGTGCGAGACGGACACCCGCGCCCTGCTGACCGTAGCCTGCGAGCGGGCCTGCGGTCCGGACGCCGATCCGGCGCTGGCCACGTTCACCGCGCCGCAGGTGGCGCAGCGGATCCGGGATGAGCGGCGCGCGGCCGCTCTGCGCCGGTTGCTGCGGTCGGAGGCGGCGGTGGCGGAGGCCGACGCCGCGTACGAGGCGTGCCTTCGGCGTCGCGGCCGCGACGCCGAAGAGGCTGCCGAGCAGGCCGCGTATGGGGCGGGACACCGTACCGCCGAGCTCCTCCTCCGCCAGCGCCTTGGCGAATTGAACGCTGCCCGCCAGCGCGCCGCCGTAGCTCGTCCGGCCACAGGCGGGATGTCGGTGGTCTCTGCGTAAGCGAGCCGCATGTGAGCGTCCCGAGGCCACGATGGGCGTCAACTGTTCTGCGACTGGGGAAAGATGATCGTTGCTCTGTGGGAGCGGAATGAAGGCGTACATCGGTGCATCCGCGTCTGCGGGGTGTGATAACCCGTCAAGTCGGCTCCACTTCCTGCGAAAGCGCTGATCGAGAGGTTAGCCCGCTGGCAAGATGGTCGTCCGGGGTGGGGCTGCGCTGGCAGCAGTGATGAGCAAGGAGCCGTGGGTGGGGAAGACGATCAGTGGCCGGTTTCTGCTGCTTCCTCAGGAGGCGCGCCGGGGTGGTCTGTCTGAGGTCCGCAAGGCCGTGGACGTCACCAGCGACGGCGGTGACTACGTTGCTGTGAAGCTGCTGAAGCAACGCGACGATGAGGCGATCACGAAGATCTTCCTGGAGCGGGAGACGTCCGCGCTCAAGGCGCTCGATCATCCCCACATCGTGCGCATGCTCGAGTCCGGTTGGGACGCCGAGCTGGAGCGGTACTTCATCGCTCTTGAGTGGATCGACCGCAGTCTCATGGACGAGATGGCGAACGGCCGGCCGCTCGACTGGCCCGCCTTCTTCTCCCGGATCGGCGGGCCGCTGGTTTCTGCTCTTGCCTACGCGCACGACCAGCAGATTGAGCACCGGGACCTGAAGCCGGGCAATGTGCTGCTCACGGACGACGGGACGGTCAAGCTCGCCGACTTCGGGATCGCGAAGCTCCTGTCCAAGGCCGCGGTCGTCACGGACGAGACCGTGGCTGACTTCCGTTCCACCCTGTACGCGCCGCCGGAGCAGAGCGACGCGATCCCCTACGTTCGCGACGTTTACGCCTTCGCGGTCCTGGCTATCCAGGTTCTCTCCCGCAACCAGGCCCACGACTACCCCGACTTGGCGACGGTCCTCGACGGGCTGGACTTGGACGCCGAAGTCCGCTCGATCCTGAAGTCCTGCATCGACTATGACCCGCAGAAGCGGCCGGCCAACGCCAGTGTTCTGGAGCACCGGCTGTTGGAGGCGGAGAGGATCTGCGGTAACCGTGAGGCCCGCCACCGCAACGCCCTCTGGTTGAAGATGACGAAGCGTGCGGCTGAGGGTCTCAGCAGCGCGCCGGCCGGCGAGGAGATCGACTGGGCGAAGATGAAGTCCGCGGTCTTGGAAGACATCTCCGGCACCGTGCACGTCGACTACGGATACGACCCGCGCACCGGTGAGACCGACACGAGCACGATACGGGTGTTCGGCCGGACGCTGTTCCTGCGTCTGGTCAATGACGAGGAGCACCGCGACCGGTGTGTGATTGTGGCGGCGGAGGAGCGGTCCGAGGAGTGGATGGCCAAGCGCCGCGACTCGTCCCTCAAGCTCGGTCCCGTGTTGACCTGGACGTTTGACGACCCGGGCGAAGACCCTGCGAACGACGGGCTCAACCTGCTGCTGGACAGCCTGGATGCGCACCTGGACGCGCGGGAGCAGCGGGCCAAGGAGGGCAAGCGTCAGCAGCTCGGGGACCTGTTCGACGGCTGGCGGCGGGTACTGGAGGCCCGTGAGGAGGTCGCGGCCAAGGGCCGGCAGCGGATCGAGTACGAGCGGATGGAAGGCGGCGGCCGCACGCGCGTCTTCCACCTGGCGGCCGCCGACACGGTGGCGGAGGTCGGGGAAGAGTGGTCGGTGGCGGAGTACCCCTACAGCCGGCCCATCGACCGCGGTGAGGTGACCAACGCGACCGGCGACACCGTCGTGCTGCGGATGACTCGCCCCAAGGCGGTTCTGCCTGCCCGGGGTTTCCTGCTGCCCTTCCTCGGGCCGAGCCAGAACGCCATCAACCGCCAACGGGACGCCCTGAGCGCCGTCGCGGCGGGCCAGACCAGCAACCCCCGCCTGCGGCACATCATCGACAACCCGGCGGCCATTCCGGTCAGCCCGCCCACCGAGGTCACGTCGTGGGTCCGCGCCGACCTCGACAAGAGCAAACGGAACGTCGTCGCTCATGCTCTGGGCACGCAGGACCTCCTGCTCGTCGAAGGGCCGCCCGGCACCGGCAAGACCACCGTGATCGCGGAGATCGTCGAGCAGACCCTCAGCCGCGATCCGAACGCCCGGATCCTCATCGTCAGCCAGACGCACATCGCCATCGACAACGCGCTCAAGCGCCTCGAGGACGCCGGCATCACCGGCCTGGTGCGTCTGGGCCGGGTGGATGACCCGCGGGTCGCCGAGAGCGCCCAGCCGCTGCTGCTCGACAAGCAGGTCAAGAAGTGGACCCAGGGTGTGCGGGCGCGGGCAGAGCGGTACCTGGAGTCGGTGGCCGCCAACAGCGGCCTGGAGGCCCGTCACCTCAAGGCCGCTTTGGTCCTCGAAGAGCTCGCCGCTGTGGCCGCCAACCTGGCCCACGTTGCGGCCCGGCTGGACGAGCTGGCCAGCCAGCCCGTCCCCGACCGCACCACCTCCGCCAGGGAACTCGGCGAGGAAGTCGTCACCACCCGTGCCCGCTACGATCAGCTGCTCGAACAGCGCGCCGAGCTGTTCGCCGAAAGCCAGTCCATGCTCATTGGCGAACTCACGCTGCGCGAGGACCTCAGCGCCGACGATGCCCGCGACGCGGTCGAGGTTCTGCTCGGTCCGTCGGGTCCCGGGCGGGAACTGATGAACCTGCTGCGTCTGCAGGGTGAGTGGCTGCAGCGCATCGGCAGCGACCAGAACCTGATCGCCAGCTTCCTGCGCACGCGCCAGGTCGTCGGCGGCACCGCGCTCGGTTTCCTCGGCCACCGGGCGGCGCGGGATCTGGACTTCGACCTGTGCATCTTCGACGAGGCGTCGAAGGCGACCGCGACCGAGGCGCTGGTGCCGCTGGCCCGAGCCAAGCGGTGGGTGATGGTCGGTGACACCAACCAGCTGCCTCCGATCGACGAGGACCTGCTGCGCAACGAGAAGATCATGTCCGATCACCAGCTCATCCCTGAGCTGGTGAAAACCACCCTGTTCCAGTACCTCGCCAACTGCACCGAGGCACCGGTCAAGCACCTGCTGCGCGAGCAGTACCGGATGACGCCGGCGATCGGCAACATGATCAGCAGCTGTTTCTACGGCGGGAAACTGATATCACCCAACGCCCACGTGCTGCCCGGCTACGACACCGTCAACAAGCCGGTGCTCTGGCTCGACACCAGTGCACTGCCCGGCCGGCGCGAAGCCGAGCGGTCCACCGCGGAAACCAGCATCTCCAATCGCCTCGAGGCACAACTGGCGATGCGCCGCCTGGAGGTCATCGACCAGGCCATCGACAAAGAGGTGATCAAGCCAGCCGGCGGGAAGCCCCTTGAGGTCCTGGTCATCGCTCCCTACGGCCGTCAGGTCGAGGAACTCACCAAGCGCCTGGCCTCCCTCAAGCTCAAGCACATCGCTCCGGAAGTGCTCTCCGTCGACGCGGTCCAAGGCCGCGAATGCGACCTCGTCGTGTTCTCGGTGACCCGCAGCAACACCCGCGGACACTTCGGGTTCCTCAGCGAGCCCTACTGGCGGCGCATCAACGTCGCGCTCTCCCGCGCCCGCTACGGCCTGATCATTGTCGGTGACGCAGGCTTCTGCCGCAGCAAACCCGGCGCCCTGCGCACCGTCCTCGACTACATGAGCGGCCACCCAGAAGACTGCGAGATCCGCGATGCCTACATTTAGTGAAGACAGCCTCCTGGCCATCCGCTTCCAAAGCGCCCGCCCCAGCCTCGAGCTCGTCCGGATCGTCGACGCCGCACTGCCCGTCGCTCGGATCACGGCCGAGGTCCTCGCTCAGGACAGCAAGGAACTCCCGCTGATGGAGGAGTTCGTGCTGCGGCTGGTCGACCACAACGTCACCCGCGTCCCCGGCATCGCCGGCCTGCTCGGCCTGGATGCACGCATGGTCGACCAGACCGTCGCCACGCTGTTCGGCTCGGACGATCTGCGCTGGTCCCGGCCCGCTGCGGCAGACACCGCCCGCCCCCAAGGCCTGCGCCTCACGGACAAGGGCCGCCTCACCGCGCAGAAGGCGGCCGCCGTGGCCCCGGTGCGGGTCAATCAACCGCTCGTGTACGACCAGATGCTGGGGAAGGCCGCCCCGTACGACCGGCGCACAACCATCACGCGGGGGCAGGCCGAGGAAGACGGCATGATCATGCTTCCCGTCGCGCGGTCCGGCCCGATCGACGACGGCGACGTCACGGCGGCCGAGATCACCGCCCTGCTCCGCGAGAACGGCACCACCAACCGCGAGGTCCTGCAGGTCAAGAGCCTCACCCAGACGGGAAAGGCACGCCACGTCCTGCCGGTCAAGCTCCTCGTCTACGCCGACGAGGACCGCTCCGAGATCGAGATCGGCGTCGTCATCGACGGCGAGCTGAGCAAAGCCCACGAGCTCGGGCTGATCGGCCACGGCGGCGCCAAAGCCCTCGGGATCACTGTCGCCCCCCCGCCCGAACGCCCCCTGCTGGACCCCGACCTCGAACAGGCCCGCGTCCCCCTGCAGGAAGTCACCCAGCAACGGGTCGAGCAGGCGGCCTTCCAGCTAGGCTCCCAGACCCCCACCCCGGGCCCGCCGGCAGCACTCCAGCCCCAAGCGGACGAGATCCGCGCCATCGGCGTCTTCGAGCACCCGGACATCCTCGACGAGGCCCTCACCCACGCCCGCCGCCGTCTTTTGATCATCTCACCCTGGATCAAGAGCGCGATCATCACCACGGACTTCCTCAGCAAACTGGAGCGGCGTCTCACGCAAGGCGTGAAAGTGGACATCGCCTACGGCTACGAGGACAACGACACCAAGACCGACCCGGCCGCCGTCCGCAAGCTCACCAACCTCGCCGCCCGCTACCGGGACAAGCTCACCTTCACCCGCCTCAAGAGCACCCATGCGAAAGTCCTGGTCTTCGACGACGTCTGGGTGACCACGTCCTTCAACTGGCTCTCCTTCAGGGGCGATCCCGACCGCACCTACCGCATGGAGGAAGGAAGCCTCGTCCGCAATCGTCAGATCACCGACTCCCAGTACGACCGATACCTCAAGCTGATCGACGAGCACCGCCGATAGACCAGGCTGGCCGTCAGGCACGACCGCGCCGTAACTGGATTGCCGGGGTGCGGCAGGCGCGGGCCCGTCACGCCAGGAGACGGCTTGCCGGAGCCGACAGGCGATGAGTCCTGCTGGCGGGGACCATAGTGAAGGCGACCGCTCACCGTGCCGTTGCTTCCCGCTGGGGTCATGTGGCCGAGCGTCTGCCTGCACGC
Source organism: Streptomyces sp. NPDC059866 (assembly GCF_042731325.1). NCBI lineage: Bacteria > Bacillati > Actinomycetota > Actinomycetes > Kitasatosporales > Streptomycetaceae > Streptomyces > Streptomyces sp. NPDC059866. Next base: position 11,613 of record NZ_JBHWJT010000042.1, read on the forward strand.
CTCGACGAGCTGTCCGGACCCGCGACCGGGACGGTGGAGCGGTCTCTGCATCTGGCGTGGTCGGGACGCCGGATGGACGGTGACCGACATCCGGGGCTGGCTGCACCTGCGCGGCGAGGCAGCCCGGGTGCGCCGGGGGTCGGGGCTGCTTGCCGTGCTGCTGGCCGGTGCGGAGAAGGTCCTGGACTCCCCCGAGAAGCGGGCCGACGCCGTCGCCCGGTGGCGTGGTGCCCAGGAGGCGGCCCGCCGTCACCGCATCCAGCAGGTCCGCGCCCGCGGTGAGCGGTTCGACGGTGACTGGGAGGCCCCGACCAGCCGCTCAGTGTAGCGCAAGGTTGAGGAGGCGTTCACCCGGGTCCGCGAAGCGGCGAGCGGCGGCCGCCACCAGGACCACGACGCCGGTGCGGCGCAGCAGTCCGGAGCGCAGGATCCAAGCGAGCAAGAGCTTCAAGAGCTGCGGGCCACGGCCCGGGGCGAGCTCATGAAGGGTGAAACGACCCTGGTCACGACCGTCGTCAACGGCCTCGGGCGGGAGGGTGCGGAGCGCATCTTCGGCGCCGGCCTGGTGCGGCGCGCCCTGCAGCTGGCGAGCGGCGCCCGTAGCTCGCTCATGACCATCGGACGCCGGTAGGAAGCGGCCGTGACCCAAGCGACCACCCCATCGAGCAGCCCGCCGGGTCGTCGGGGTTATCCCCGCAAGTGCGGGGAGCAGGCCAGCCCGTACTCGGTGACGCCGTGCGCAAAGGGGCCATCCCCGCGGGTGCTGGGAGCAGGTCACGGCGCCCGCGATCGCTTTCCGGCCGCAGGGACCATCCTCGCGGGTGCGGGGAGCAGAGGGACTTCGTCTGCCGCTCGAACGGAGTGGCGGGACCATCCCCGCGGGTGCGGGGAGCAGCCCTCCCGCTCCGGGTTGTTCTGGCCCAGGGAGGGACCATCCCTGCGGGTGCGGGGAGCAGCCTTGTCGGGAGGACGGCGGCCGTGGTCGTTCGGGACCATCCCCGCGGGCGCGGGGAGCAGCGCGCGCTGAACGACGTGGCAGCGATCGGGGGACCATCCCCGCGGGTGCGGGGAACAGTAGCTCCCGCCGGGCCGGCCGGGGACCTCGTGGGGACCATCCCCGCGGGTGCGGGGAACAGATCATGCCAGTGGGGCAAGTTGTGGCGATGACTAAGTATGGTGGTGGCGTCCCGCTGGCGCGGGTATGGCCCTCATAACTAGAACGGGGTGCATTGCCTCGCGTGTGCGGGGAAGTGAAACAGGGTCAGATGTGCCTCCATTCTTTGTGTGTGGCGTTTGACGGTGGCCAGCGGAAATGGTTCTGATCCACTCTCTGTGGAGCGATGACGGTGCGTCACCTGGATATGAGCTCGTAATACGATCACGAGCCGTTTCCAACTTGGCTGAGTAGCAGATCGGTTGGCGTGGGAGTGGCGCAGTGCCGGGCGGCAATGCCCTTGTGTTCGCGCCAGCGGGGCAGGCGCCCACGTCGGCCCCTCCCCCGCGCACTCCTCGTACCGCGTCACCGACCTTTCCTTCCGGGTTCCAAGGCCATGCCAGGCTCGAATGGGACCTGCTCGGCTGCGACGACGCCGAGCTCAAGTCGGTCCGCGCGTACGGGGCGCTCTACCGCGAGCTTCGCGACCTCCTGCACTGCGGTACCGTGATCCACCCCGACGACGTCGACCCCGCGTTGCGGGTGCGCGGCGTCGTCGCTCATGATCGATCACAAGCCCTGTGGACCGTCGCGGCGGTCGCCCGGCCCGAGGAGTCCCTCGCTGACCCGGTTGCGGCTGCCCGGGCTCGACCCCGACCGCCGCTACACGGTGCAGGTCCGTCACGACGTCGGCGCACCACGGACCGAGTGGGCGCCCCGAGCTGGCTGAGCGCCACCGCACCACTCGTGCTTCCAGGCCGGCTGCTCGCCGAGGTGGGTCTCCAGCTCCCCACCCTGCTGCCTGTGCTGGCCCTGGTCTTCCACCTCACCGCCGTCGTGTGACGACGGCACCCGGACCTCCTACCAGGTCCGGGTGCCGCCCAGGCTGTTCGCCGATGCCGTCAGCCCGAGGTAGGGCCTGCCTCCGACATCAGGGCACCACCACTTCGAGGCGAACGTCGGTCAGTTCCTCTCGCAGGTCGCGGGCCGGGCTGAGGTTGAAGACGGGAACTCCGCCCCTGCCGAAGTGGACTCGGTGCATCGCGGACGAGACCACATCGTGACCCACGGGCGAGGCGACCGCGTGGTAGCAGATCCAGGTGTTGCCGTCGTAGTCGGTGAAGAGGGAGTTGTGTCCGGCACCATAGAGCCCTTCTACCGACTGGTAGTTCAGGGCCGGCGTGATCGCCTTGGACCATGCGGAGGCATCCAGGTAGTCACCGCCTCGGGGAATACTCAGCATCCCGATGGAGTAGGTGTAGCCTCTGGCCGCTCCACCGGAGTACGTGATGTACACGGTCTCGTCGGTCAGGAACGGGTACGGGCCTTCGTTGTTGATCGCCCCCTGCACGTTCTCCCAGCCGTACAGCGGGCGCGTCAGCAACACCGGTTCGCTGATGAGACGAGTGGGATCAGCCACGGTCGTCTCCGCGATGTAGACCATGCTGCCCGAGTCCATCGGCGAGCCCAGACCTGTCCGGGATGACCAGACGAGGAAGCACCTCTCGTCAGCTTTGAAGTAGGTCATGTCCAGCGTGATGCCGCCACTCTCGGCCAAGTAGGAGCCGTCGGCCTTCCGGACCCGTACGGGGGTCTCCCAGCTGTCGGCCTGCATGATGTCGTGACCCTTCCTGAGTCGCATCATGTGGCACTGCGGCCCCCACTCAGTGCCGCTGACAGCGAACAAGATATAGAGGTCGTTGCCGATCTGGTGGAACTCGGGGGCCCAGAAGGTCTGCACGAAGCCCTTGCTCTCGTCCGCGTCGAGGATCACCTGCTCGCGGAACCCGTCGTCGAACAAGCCGTTGATCGTCTCGGACTCTCGGACGTAGAGGCCGATGTCGTCCACGTTGTCGTTGGTCGCGATGTAGTAGTACTTCCCTTCCCAGGGCAGAATCACCGGGTCCGCGTACCCGCGCGCCAATGGGAAGGGGCGAACGGGAGTCTGCACCGTGCCGGAGACTCGGTAGGTTCCCGGAGCCGAGAAGTCCACTGCACTGGTGTCCCAGGCGACAGACTTGTCGGCCGTGGAACCGTCGGAGTAGACGGCTGTCGCCTTCACCGCGGCCAGTTCCGACAGGGAGGACGCGACGACAGTCTTGGGGACGCGGGTTTCCGTATGCGCCAGGGGCGTCCACCGGTCCCGAACGGCTTGAGCGATCGACGGTTCCACCGCGAGCACGTTCCCCGGGTTGATGTCCGTCAGGTTGCAGGGGTCCGCAACCTGCGGGAACCGGGATCCCGGCCGAGGCCCCTTTGACCCTCCTCCTGCGAGATCGACAACCTGGTTCACGAACACGTTTCCGTCGGCGTCTCGCCACAGAAACTCGTACGCACCGACCGCCTCGTCGTACTGACACGCGACGGCATCGACATGCACGGAGTTGTGCAACCGAAGGAGCCCTCGGGATCGGAACTCCGTCAGATCGGTCGACGTCCACACCAGGACACAGCCACGGCTTTCCTCGTCCTGTGCTCCCCGGGGTGCGACACGGACGGCGACCAGCCCGAACCCGCCTTCTCTCGTGCGGAACAGGAAGGGGTTCTTGGCACCCTTCTCCAGGATCGTGTTGTGCTCGCTCACCGTGGCTTCGGGAAACAAGATCCCGTAGTTCTGGTTGAGCGGCTCAAACGGTGCTCCGTCTTCGCTCAACGCGAGGTGGATGCTGTTGCTCAGCGACTCCGTGTACTCGCCGAGCGGTGTTCGGGTGTAGACGAGAACTCTGTCTTCCATGACGAACCCCGTTCAGTGTCTGGCGCTGATAGATGGTCTCTGGATCCGACGACGGTTTTGGACGGAGGGCGACGTGTGGTCGGTCAACAACCCTATGAGGTCGTAACAGGATCATGAGCGGGTCTTCTTGAGGCGCCTCCAGCAGATGAGAGAACAGCCCAACGAGACGAAGGCGTCGTGGAGTTCGAGACGTCGTTCCCATCGGACGGCGAGGCGCTTGAACTGGTGGAGCAGGGCGAAGGTCTGCTCGACGACATAGCGGAGTTTGCCCAGGCCCCTGATGTTCGCAGAACCCTTGCGGGAGATCACCGGCAGGATCCGGCGCCGACGCAGTTCGTGGCGCACGGCCTTCGAGTCGTACGCCATGTCGTCGAGCACGGCATCGGGGCGCCGACGGGGACGGCCAGGCGTCCGGCCACCGTTCCGGAGGGTGAGAGCCGCTCCGAGAGGCGAGGGCACGGGAGTTGTCGATGGCCGAGGTCGACGCCCTTTCCTGGCAGGACTTCGAGAAGTACGTCGGCGCCCGAGCACGGCGCGGACGTCGCGCTCTTCGTCACCACCTGCCGTGCCTTCACCCGGCCGCCCTCCAGTTGGCGGTGCGCCAGCGCCCGGAGTCCGGTCACGGCGGCTGGGTGCGTCAGCCGTGACCGGAGCCAGGGGTTCAGGCCGGGTCGCCGTAGACGACCCCCCGTCCGTTGGTGCCGAAGTAGACACGGCCGTGGATGCGGGGGTCTCCGGTGATGGTGCCGCCCGTCCAGGCGTATTGGTGCCGGTCGTCGTTGATGCGGACCCAGGTCCGGCCCGCGTCGTCGGACCGGAAGATGCCGCGCACGCCGCCGATCTTGGAGCTGGTGAACACCGCGGGGTACGGAGCGCCCGGTGCGGCCTTGCCGAAGCCGACGGCGTCGCCCTGGTCCACCGTCTTGATCCGGGTGAAGGTCGCTCCGGAGTCGGTCGAGCGCCACATGCCGTACGGGGTGGAGGCCCCGTCCTTGTCGGTGCCGCCGGCCAGCCAGATGTCGCCCTCGTGGCCCGGCACCGCCTTGAACCGCACGTTTCCCTCGGTGGGCAGACCGGTGGCCGCCGTGCGGCCGAAGCTCTGGCCGCCGTCGGTGCTGAGGTAGAAGTCGCCGGAGGCGTACGCGTAGAACTTGGCCGGGTTCACCCGGTCGGAGCGCACCGGCGCCCCCGCCGGCAGCCCCTTCACGGCTGTCCAGGTCGCACCGTGGTCGTCGGAGAAGCTGACCGGTGCTCCGGCCGGTGACCAGACGATCCGTCGGCCGTCGGCCCCGACGGCGACGGCCTGGTCCTCGACACCGGGGCCGGTGAGGCCGGCCGGTTCGTCGCCGGACGGTTTCCAGGTGTCACCGCCGTCGGTGGAGACAGCGAGGTGCTGGGTCCAGCCGCTGGTGGGGCGGCCGACCCGGACGACGGTGTAGGGCGCGAGCTCTGCGTAGTCCAGGGCCGGGGTGTTGTCGAAGGTCGGGGTGTCGTACATCTTCGACGCTTTGTGCAGGTCCGTGTGCCGGAAGCCGCCGACGTCCCCGATGCCGGAGAAGAGATGGGCGCGCCCGGCCGGCGGGCTGATCAGGGACAGGACCGCTGTCTCCTCCAACCCCTGGGCGCGCACGGACAGATGGACCGTGCCGTCGCGGTCCCAGTCCGTCAGGTTGTCCGCGCCGTAGATCGTCGCCCCCGTCCCGTACAGGAAGCGGTCGGAGTCGAACGGGTCGATCTGGACGGACTCCATCATCCAGCCCAGCTTCGGGGCCGCCTCGGGGGGCTTCGGGGAGGCGTTCCACGTCAGCCAGGGGGCGTCCGAGATGTCCATGTCGTAGCGGAACGTGCGCTGCCCGTCCGCGTCCTGGTCCCAGATGCGGCTCCAGTGGGCGCCGCCGTCGGTGGACCGGAACAGGAGGCAGTCGGGGTACCACTTGACCTGGGTGGACACCATCAGGGTCCGCGGGTTTCGCCGGTCGATGGTCAGACCGCTGTAACCGTAGGCGTTCTCGTCGCTGGTGGAGGGGACGGGGCTGATACGGGTCCAGGTGTCGGTGGCGGTGTCGAGCTTCCACACGTCGCCCTTGGAGCCGTCGTAGGGGCCGGCGGTGTCGCTGGTCGCGAGGTACAGGTAGCCGCCTTCGTGGTCGAGGACGGCGTGGTGCGGGATATACCCGGTGGGCTGGCCGGGGACGCGCTGCCAGGTGGCTCCCGCGTCGGTGGACCGGTAGAGGATGTTGTCCTTGTCGGCGACGGTGACGTACAGCGTCCGGGTGGCTCTGCCCGGTCTGCCGGTGCGCTTGTCGAAGACGACCTGCAGTACTCCCAGGTTGTCGCCGTTGTAACCGTCAGGGTCCGACGGGTCGGGGACGAAAGTGCCGGCGTTGGGGAAATTGGTCACCTGCGCGAAGGTCTTGCCGTGGTCGGTGCTGCGCCACAGTCCGTGGCCGCCGCGCACCCCCAGATACAGGATGCTGTTGCGGTTCGGGTCGATCACGAGGCGTTCGCCGATGCCCCGGCCGGGCATGTTGCCGCCCAGACGGAACGGCAGCGGGGTGGTCTTCCAGGTGCGGCCGCGGTCGGCCGAGCGCAGGATCGCCGCCATGTCCGGGTCCCAGTCGGGCAGGGTGTAGGTACCCGCCGCCAGATAGACCCGGTCGGGGTCGGCCTCGTCGGTGGCGATGCTGATGATGCCGGTGTGACCGTACTCGTCCCAGCCGATCCAGTCGGTGAGGGGGACCCACCGCCGGGACGCCGTGTCCAGGCGGTAGGCGCCGCCGATGTCGGTACGGGCGTACACCAGGCCGGGCTCGCGCTGGTTGAAGACGATCCCGTGGACGAAGCCGCCGCCGACTATCTCCGCGTTGCGGAAGCGGTACGGCGCTTTGGCCCTTCCGGAGCCGGCGGCGGACGCCGCGGAAGGGGCGAGCACCGGGAGCGCGGCGGCTGCCGCGCCGGCGGCCAGCAGTCCGCGCCGCGAGAGGTGCGGGGTGGGAGGCATGGACGGTCCTGCCTTTCTGGTGGGCGTCTTGTCTTGAGGGCCTGGCCGGTGTGCGCACGAGAAGTGGGTGCCCGGGGCGTCGTCAGGCCAGGTGTTCCGCCATGCCGGACCCCTCCCGCACGAAGACCGGGATGCGTTCCAAGGGGGCTTCGGCGTCGAGCGTCGTGCCGCCCTTCAGTACGGCTCCGGTGGCAGGGTCGAGCCAGCCGGTCCCGGACGGCAGGTACACCCGGCGGGCCCGGGCGCCCGCCTCGTACACGGGCGCAACCAGCACATCGGGGCCCAGCAGAAACTGGTCGTCCACGTCCCAGACACCCGGGTCCTCGGGGAAGTCGAAGAACAGCGGGCGCATCGGCGGGGCGCCGGTGCGGTGGGCGTCCTCGGAGAGGCGGTGCAGGTAGGGGCGCAGGCGTTCACGCAGCAGCAGATGCTGCCGCAGGATGTCGTACGCCTCCTGCCCGTACGACCAGACCTCGTTCGGCCCGGCGGTCATGTCGGTGGAGAAGGTGGGGTGGTTCGGCTCGCGGTCCCCGTGCAGCCGCATGACCGGACCGAAGGTGCCGTACTGGAACCAGCGGATGAGCAGCTCACGGTAGGCGGGGTCGTCGGGGTCGCCGCCGGCGAAGCCACCGATGTCGGTGTTCCACCAGGGGATGCCGCTCATCGCGACGTTCAGACCGGCCCGGATCTGACGCGCCAGGGAGTCGAACGTAGTGGGGATGTCGCCGGACCACAGCAGGGCCCCGTGCCGCTGGCTGCCCGCCCAGGCCGACCGGATCAGTGACAAGGGGCGGTCCTCGCCCGTCGCGCGCAGACCGTCGGCCACCGCGCGGGCGTGCTGCAGCGGGTAGAGGTTGGCGGCTTGGGCGGCGGGCCCGGCCGCGTACACCGCGCGTTCGGCGAACTCCGGGGGCATGTCGGGCTCGCAGGCGTCCAGCCAGAGGCAACTGACGCCCAAGGAACGGTAGTTGTCGTGCAGGCGCTGCCACAGTGCCGCGCGGGCGCCGGGGTGCGTGGCGTCGTAGTACGCCATCGGGCGGGTCAGCGCGTCGCCGCCGTGGCGGGAGGGCCACGGGAAGGTGAGCAGGCCGCCGTCGGCGTCCCTGACGAGATGCCCGGCCGCGCGCAGTTCGTCGTAGGTGTCGCTGTCGGGTTCGACCGTCGGCCAGACCGAGACGGCGAGTTTCACCCCGAGCCGTCCCAGCTCTTGCGTCATGGCGGTGGGGTCGGGCCACTCGGCGGGCTCGAAACGCCAGTCGCCCATGCGCGGCCAGTGGAAGAAGTCACAGACGATGACGGACAGCGGCAGGCCGCGTTCCTTGTACTGCCGTGCCACCGACAGGAGTTCGTCCTGAGTACGGTAGCGCAGCCTCGACTGCCAGAAGCCGGACGCCCACTCCGGCAGCAGGGGCGGCCGGCCGGTGGCCTGTGTGTAGGCGTCGAGGATCTGGGCCGGGGTGTCGCCCGCGGTGATCCAGTAGTCGATGCGTCCGCCGGCGTCCGCGGTCCAGCGGGTGGCGTCCGCGCCCAGCTCGACCCGGCCGGTGGCGGGGTTGTTCCACAGCAGCCCGTAGCCCCGCGAGGAGTGCAGGAAGGGGACGGCCGCCACGGTGTTGCTCTGGACGAGATCGATCACGCAGCCCTTCTGGTCGAGGCGTCCGTGCAGATGCTGCCCGAGGCCGTGGAGCCGTTCGCCGTCGTAGGCGTCGAAGGACTGCTGGGTGCGGCCGCCGGCCGCGAGGACGCGGGAGCCGGTGTGATGGGAGCGCGGGTCGCGCTCGGCGAGGAGTACGCGACCCGAGTCGACGTGACGGAACGTCAGCCAGCCGTCCGCCGACGCCTCCACGGCCAGCCGGCCGTTGACCAGACGGGCACTGCCGTCGTCCGATGTGGACAGGGCGTCGGGGGTGGCGGGCGCCGGGGTCTCCAGCGCGCCGGGGGCGGCGGAGTCGAGGGTCCCGGCCGTGGCCCGTACGCGTACGGCGTGCGGGCCCCAGGGCTCGATGCGGAGCATCTCCGCCGCGGTGTGGCGCTCCAGGCCGCCCGCACGGATGCTGTAGGACACGGTGTCTCCCTTTGATCGTCTCGGACGCGGCCCACGCCTATGAGGTCTCCCGGCCGCGGCAGGGGCCGCGGCGCCGGGATCAGGAGGGGGCACAGACATCGCACAAACTTGTTTTGCGCTGGTGGGCGCGGTGAACGCTCAGTCGTCCGCCGGGGACGAGTGGAAGCGGAACGCGGCGAGGCGCAAGCGCCCGCGCAGGATCAAGGTCAGGTCGTGCGGGCCGGGTTCGACGCCGGACAGCTCGGCGGCTACCTCGGTCCATGCGTACCGGTCGCCGGTGACCGGGACCACGATCCGGCCCAGGCTCCGCTCGCCCGCCCGCACTTCCACGCTTGCCTCGCCCTCGGCCTCGGCCTCCTCCTCGCGGGCGACCTCGGCCGCGAAGCGGACGGCGCCGGTCAGATCGGCCGAGCGGAACAGCAGCGTCGTGGGGCGGGACGGATCGAAGGGGGCGACGGCGTCGCCCGCGGCCCGGGTGGCGTCGACCAGGACGGCGCGCGTGTGGTCGTCGAAGTCGCAGGCGCGCGTGCGGCGGCCGACGACCGTCCGGGGCACGGGTGGTGGCCCGGTCACACGGAGCCCCGCGCCGGCGACGACGTCCCCGGCGGAGCGTGCCACCAGCACGTCGTAGTCGCCGGGGTCGACGGTGAAGGTTCCGGCCTCCACGTCCCAGTGGGCGAACTGCTCGGCCGGGAGCCGGAAGTCGAGCCGCCTCGTCTCGCCGGGTTCGAGCCGGACCTTGCGGAAGTCGGCGAGGCGCAGCCGGGGCGCCTGGTAACGGGCGTGACGGGGGCGGACGTAGAGCTGAACGACCTCGCTGCCGGGCCGGGATCCGGAGTTGACCGTCGTCACCGAGACGTCCAAGGTGCCGTCCTGGGCCATGGTGTGCGCGGAGAGCCGCAGGTCACGATAGGTGACATCCGCGTACGACAGGCCGTGCCCGAACGGGTAGAGCGGCGCGGCGTGGTGGTACTGGTAGGTCCAGCCGGTCTTGATGATGTCGTAGTCGAGCAGGTCCGGCAGTTCGTCGTCGCCGCGGTACCAGGTCTGCGGCAGCCGTCCCCCGGGATCGGCCTCGCCGAGCAGTACGGCCGCCAGCGCATGGCCGGTCTCCTGGCCGCCGTGGGAGGTCCACAGCACCGCCGGCAGATGCGTGTCGGCCCAGTCGACGGCGTAGGGGTAGCTGCTCATGACGACGAGCGCGGTCTCGGGACGGACCGCGGCGACCGTCCGCAGCAACGCCTCCTGGGCCTCGGGCAGGGCGATTCCCGAACGGTCCTCGGTCTCACGGCCGTTGATCATCGGATGGTTGCCGAGGACGACGATGGCCGCGTCGGCCGACGCGGCGGCGGCCCGCGCCTCGGCCGTCCCGTCGTGCAGCAGCTCCCGCTGCCAGCGCTCGGCCGCCGCGAGGCCGTCGGCGGTGACGTGCACGCTGCCGTCCGCGGGATCGACGGCGGCGTAGCGGCCGGTGCGCACATGCCGGAGCACCAAGAAGTCGTCCTCGTCGTCCGGGGCGGGCTCCAGGTGGAACGTCTCATCGACGAACCAGTCCTTGAGCAACGTCCGTTCGGCGACGAGTGAACCGTCGTCGCCGCAGCGGAGATAGCGGCCGGTACCGGCCTCGCACAGGGTGACAACGCCGTCGCCCCACTCCTGAACGTCGAAGGCGCTCTTGCCCAGGGGATCGCCCGTGGTACGGGAGCGCAGCGCGATCCGGTCGGTGCCCGGCACGCACACCACCTCGCCGCCCAGGGGCGCGAGCGCCGCCCGCAGAGCGGTCGCGATGCCGACCTGGTACGGCAGAGTGCCGCTGTACCAGTCCTCGTACAGCGCGTCCGCGTGCGGGCCGATGACCGCGATCCGCGCGGCACGGGCCGGGGCGAGCGGCAGCAGGCCGTCGTTCTTGAGCAGTACGACGGACTCCGCCGCCGCACGGCGGGCGAGGGCGCGGTGCTCGGGGCAGTCGACCACCTCGGGCCCGATGCCCGCGTACGGGTCCAGGTCAGGGTCGAACTCGCCCAGCCGGAAGCGGAGTTGCAGCTGTCGGCGGACCGCGCGGTTTACGTCCTGTTCGTCGATCAGGCCGCGCTCCAGAGCCGCGCGCAGTCGGCCGATCACGGTCGCGCTGTCCTCGCGGAGGTCGGTGAAGTTGTCGATGCCCGCCTTCAGGGCTGCGGCGTGGCCCTCGGCGTGGTCGTCGAAGTAGTGCTCCGGTGTGACGAGGTTGGTCGGCGCGCCCTCGTCGCTGACCACGAACAGCTCGTGGCCCGTGGGCCTCGCCCAGGCCCGCAGTTCTCGCTCGAGCAGCGGACTGACGTGGCAGGGACGGCCGTTGACGAGGTTGTAGGCGGCCATGGCGCCGGTGGCCGCGCCGGAGGCGATGACCGGGCGGAAGGCGGCCAGGTCGTACTCGTGCAGTACGCGCGGGCGCAGGCCGGAGGAGGTGACGCTGCGGTCGGTCTCGTTGTTGTTGGCGAGGAAGTGCTTGAGTACGGGAGCGGTCCGCAGGTAGGCGGGGTGATCACCGGTCAGTCCTCGGCAGTACGCGGTGGCGACGCGCGAGGTGTGCAGCGGGTCCTCCGAGTAGCCCTCCTCGTTGCGGCCCCACCTCGGATCGCGCAGCAGGTTCACCACGGGCGACCAGACCTGCAGCCCGTTGGGGCCGGGCCCGGTCGGGGCGGGCCGATGCCGGTGCAACGCGCGCAGTTCGGCGGAGACGGCTTCGCCGACGGCGTGCACGAGTTCCTCGTCCCAGGTGGAGCCCAGCCCCACGGCCTGGGGGAAGACGGTCGCCCTGCCGAGGCCGGCGACACCGTGCAGCGCCTCCGTTCCGGTGCGGAACGCGGCGATGCCCAGGCGGGGGACGGCGGGCACGTACTGGTGCAGCATGGCGAGCCGCTCGTCGAGCGTGAGCCGTTCCAGCAGGTCGTCGACGCGCTCGTGCAGCGTGAGCGCGGAGTCGCGGAAGGGGGGCGTGGCTGCGGATGCGGACGCAGAAGTCACGTGAGGGATCCCTCGGCAGACGGGGGTCGAGTGGTGGTGGAGAGCATGTGTCGAAGCGCATCGACGCTGACATTCCCTCTCCGTTGCTGTCAATGGTTCGAACCGAGGGAATTTTCCCGGGAGTTGACACGTCATTCTCCCTCTTTCCTCTTGTTCCGAAGAATTGACTCGGTTAGCTTCACTGTTTAGTGAAGCGCTTCGATTTCGATATCCCGCGACTGGCTTCCCCACCTCCGTACAAGGGACACCAAAGGACACCATGGACAACGAACAGCGGGACTTCCGCTGGGGTCACAGCGCCCTGCGACTCGACTTCACCGTCGGCGACGACGACCGCGTCCGCCTTGCGCGTATGGGCCGCCCCGGCGACGTGGGCGGCGATGACGGTGCGTCCCTGCCTCTGGTGGAGGTGACGGCGACGGGCCACGGCCGGGGCTGGTCGGGCAGCCGCCTGATCGGGACCGCTCTCGGCGCCCGGCTGCGCTACCGAGGGCACCGGGCGGGCCGGGACGGCGACTGGCACACCCTGACCGTGGACCTGCGCGACCCGGAGACCGGGCTCGCCGTCGAGATGGCCTACCGGTCGCCGGACGGCGTTCCCGTGCTCCGCGGCGAGGCGACCCTGCGCAATGAAGGGCCGGACACGCTGCACCTGGAATCGGTCAGTTCGCTCGTCGTGGGCTGTCTCACCCCGCGGGACCCGGCAGCGATCGACGCGGCCGACGTGTGGTGGGCGGACAACGACTGGCTGGCCGAGTGCCGTTGGCGGTCGCAGCCGATGCGCCGGACCACGCCCGCGGTGAGCGGCCGTGTGCCGTACGGGCACGGCAAGGCCGGACACGCACTGACCGGCCAGAGCGTCTGGTCCAGTTGCGGGCACCTGCCGATGGGCGGCCTGACGGACCGTCACTCCGGCCGTGCGTGGGTGTGGCAGATCGAGCACAACGGCGGCGGCTGGCGCTGGGAGTGTCAGGAGCACGACGGGGCGGCGTACGTCGCCTTGTTCGGCCCCACCGACACCCATCACGGATGGCGGCACCGACTGGAGCCGGGCGCCGCCTTTCCCACCGTGCCCGTGGCCCTGTCGGTCGCTGCCGACGCGGGCCCGGACGACGCGTTCGCCGCGCTGACCCGCTACCGGCGCGCCCAGCGCCGTCCGCACGCCGACCACCTGCGTCTGCCCGTCGTCTTCAACGACTACATGAACTGCCTGATGGGCGACCCCACCACCGAGAAGCTGCTGCCGCTGATCGACGCGGCGGCGGACGCGGGCGCCGAGTACTTCGTCATCGACGCCGGCTGGTACGACGACAGCGACGGCTGGTGGACCAGCGTCGGCGCCTGGGAGCCGTCCGTCTCCCGTTTCCCGGGCGCGCGCGGCATCCACGAGGTCCTCGACCGCATCCGCGCACGCGGCATGACACCCGGCCTGTGGCTGGAGCCGGAAGTCGTCGGCGTGCACAGCCCCGTGGCCAAGTCCCTGCCCGACGAGGCGTTCTTCCGCCGTGACGGCGTACGTGTCACCGAGTCCGGCCGACACCACCTGGACCTGCGTCATCCAGCCGCCCGCGCCCACCTCGACCAGGTCGTGGACCGCCTGGTCGGCGCGTGGGGCGTCGGTTACCTCAAGTTGGATCACAACATCGACCCTGGTTCCGGTACCAGCGCCCACCCCGGCGAGAGCCCGGGCGACGGTCTGCTCGGCCACAACCGCGCCCACCTCGACTGGCTCGACGGCATCCTGGACCGCCACCCGCATCTGGTGGTGGAGAACTGCGCCTCGGGCGGCATGCGCTGGGATCACGCCCTGCTGTCCCGGCTGCAGCTGCAGTCCACCAGCGACCAGCAGAACCTCGTTCATTACGCGCCCATCGCGGCCTCCGCGCCCACCGCCGTCACCCCCGAACAGGGCGCCGTGTGGGCATATCCGCAGCCCGGAGACTCCCTTGACGAAGTCGCCTTCACGATGACGAGCGCACTTCTGGGCCGCATCCACCTCTCCGGCCGTCTGCCGGAGCTGGGGCCCGAAGCCCGCGGACTGGTCCATGAGGCGATCGCCGTGTACCGGGCCGTCCGCGCCGATCTGCCGCAGGCCGTGCCGTCCTGGCCGCTCGGGCTCCCCGCCTGGGACGCCCCGTGGGCCGCCCTCGCCCTGCACACGCCCGCCACCACCTACCTCACGCTCTGGCGCCGCCCGGGCGGGCAGGACACGGTGTCCGTCCGTCTGCCGCAGCAGGCGGGCGCCGCAGCCCACGCCGACGTGCTGTACCCCGCCGCACGCGGGGCGAGCGCCGCCTGGAACCCGGACAGCACCGAACTCACCGTGACCCTGCCCACCGCGCCCTCGGCGGCACTGCTCCGCATCACCCGCACGACGCCGGAGGCCTGAGCGCCGCCCCGGCTCCCTGGACGTACCCCACGTGGTGGTCACCGGTGAGTCTGTCGATGACGGGCAGCACCGGCCCGTCGGGCGGCGGACACCCTGCTGGAAGAGCGCAGTGCGCGGCGGGGCCGGCGATCGCGTCATCCGTGATCGCCGGCCCCGTCATAGCGCCTTCCCCCGCCCTGTTCCTCGGCGTCACCCCTTGATGGCGCCCGTGAGCATGCCCTTCTTGAAGTGCCGTTGGACGAACGGGGAGACGACGGCGACAGGGATCAACGCGAGGACCATGACGGCCATCTGCAGGCCCAGTGCCGAGAGCTGGCCGGTGTGGACCGCCTGCTGGAGACCCGTCGGTGCCTCCGTGTTCTTCTGGACCAGCTGGATGAGCACGTTCTGCAGCGGCATCATCTGCTGGTCGGAGAGGTAGATGGAGGCGTTGAACCAGGCGCTCCAGTAGCCGACCGCGTAGAACAGGGCGATGACGGCCAGCACCGCCCGGGACAGCGGAAGGACGATGGTCAGCAGGATGCGCAGGTCACCGGCGCCGTCGATGCGGGCGGACTCGGTGAGTTCGGGGGAGATCCCCATGAAGAAGGCCCGCAGCACCAGGATGTTGAAGACGCTGACGGCGCTCGGCAGGATCAGTGACAGGTAGGTGTCCGTGAGGCCGAGTGTCTGCACGAGCAGATACGTGGGGATCAGCCCGGCTCCGAAGAACATGGTGGCCATCATGGCCGTCAGGGAGAACCGGTGTCCCAGGCTGCCGGGCCGGGACAGGCCGTAGGCGGCGAGCACCGACACCGTCATGGAGAACAGGGTGCCGACGAGGGTGACGCCGACCGAGACCGTGATCGCCCGGCTGACCTGGCCGCCGCTGAGCAGTTCGGTGTAGTTGACGAAGGTGATGCCTCTGGGGACCACGACGAGGCCGCCGGCCTGGTCGATCACGGGTTTGGGGGAGAGGCTGGTGACGATCACGATCCACAGCGGTGCGAGCACTGCCAGGCAGCACAGCAGGAGGAAGCCGCTCTTGGCGGTGATGCCGGCCTTGCCCGGCGGCTCCTCCCACACGGGACGTGCGGGCGCCTGGAGACTGCGGATCAGCTGGGTGTTGAGGCTCATTTTTTGTACACCCCCTGCTCGCCGAGCAGGTGCGCGAACTTGTTCGCGCCCAGGACGAGCGCGACTCCGATGAGACCCTTGACCAGGCCGACCGCGGCCGCGTAGCTGAAGTCGCCGTTCTGGATGCCCATGTTCCACACGTAGGTGTCCAGGACCTCGGCGGCTCCGACCCCGACCGCGTCACGCTGGAGCAGGTACTGCTCGAATCCCACGCTGAGCGCGTCGCCGACCCGTAGCACCAGGAGCAGCGCGATCACTGGGCGCAGCGCGGGCAGTGTGACGTGCCACATGCGCCGCCAGCGTCCCGCACCGTCCATGGCGGCGGCCTCGTACAGGTCGGTGGAGACGGCGGACAGGGCTGCGAGGAAGACGATGATTCCCCAGCCGGCGTCCTTCCACACGGCCTGCGCCACGACCATGTACTTGAACAGGCTCGCGTTCGTCATCAGGTCGAAGCCGCTCCACCCGTGGTTCTGCACGGTCTGGGCGATGATGCCCGCGCCGCCGAAGACTTGCTGGAAGACGGTGACCACGAGGACCCACGAGAAGAAGTGCGGCAGATACATGATCGCTTGTGCCACGGCCCGCACCCGGGGCCGGATCACGCTGTTGATGACCAGCGCGAGCACGATGGGGACGGGGAAGAACAGCACCAGTTGGAGCAGGAACAGCACGATGGTGTTGCGTACGGAGTCCCAGAACGGCGGGTCGTGGAGCATCCGCGCGAACTGTTCCATGCCGACCCAGGGGCTGTGGAAGACGGCTGTGATGCCGTTGCCCGCGGCGTACGGGTCGTAGTCCTGGAAGGCGATGACGTTGGCGAGCAGCGGAACGTAGTTGAAGACCAGGAGAAGGACGAGGACGGGCAGCGTCATCAGGATCAGCGTGCGGTCGCGGCGCAGCCGGACCCGGAAGGGCACCCTGCCGGTCCGGCGGGCCTTGCCCGGTACGTGTCGGGTGAGGACGGCAGTGCCGGCCGCGGCCACCGGCTCCTCGACGGCCGCGGGGGGACGCGTCCCGTCCGGCCTGCTCCCCGCTGTGAGGGACATCAGCGACCGCTGCCGTTCTTCTCCAGCAGCTTCTTGTACCAGTCGCGCAGTTTGTCGCCGCCGGAGGTCTTCCACGTCGAGATGGCCTGCTGAACGTCGGACAGCTTCTTGTTGCCGCGCACGAAGTCGATCTCGAGTTGCTCGAACGGGGTGGAGATGTTGGCGTAGCGGCGCGGTTCGAGGATGTTCATGCCGTACGTGGACGTCTTCTTGAGGAAGGCGCCCTGCCGCTGCTGCCATTCGACCTGCTTGCGGGTGATGTCCGGGTAGTCGGGGTGGGCGAGGTAGGGCGCCGGGGTCGCGAGCATCCCCCAGGCGTTGTTCACCTCCTGAATTCCCCGGTCGTTCTTGACCGGGACGCCGTCCTTGATGGAGTAGTGGGTGCCTTCGACGCCGTAGTCGACGTACATCCGCTCCTTGGTGCCGTACGGGGCTGCCGCGAAGTCGGCGGCGGCCAGTGCGTTTTCGACCGTCTCCTTGGACGCGCCCTTGCGGATCACCGACCAGGTGCCGGCGGGTTGACCGGCGTACAGGGTCGGGTCGCCGCCGTCGGCGGCGAAGTAGTCCATGCCGTCGATCTCGAACTCCGGGTTGGCCTTGGCCTGTTCTGCGGTCTTGCCGTACCAGGCGGACATGTCGCCGTTGAAGACCAGGATCTGCCCAGCGGTGAACCGCTGGGTCGGGTCACCGGTGTTGGCCTTGTCGTCGGGGTGGACGACGCCCGCTGCGAACAACTTGCGGACCCACTCCAGGTGTTCGAGGTACTCGGGGTGCTCGATGCGGTACGTCAGCTTGCCATCGCTGCTCATGTTCCAGCCGAGCGTGCCGGCCGGCTGGAGACCGAAGATGGCCGCCGCAGCCCAGCGCATGTCGGCGCAGGCCCACACCTTGGCCTTGGCGCTGGTGGCCTCCTTGGCCCAACTGAGGAACTCCTCGGCCGACTTGGGGACGGTGTAGCCCTTCTTGTCGAAGATGTCCTTGCGGTAGTACGGAACGATGCCGGGCACGGGGGCGCCGGATATCGGGATGCCGCGCAGTGCGCCGCCGAAGATGCTCATGCGCCAGGCGTCGGACGGGATCGCGGCGAGGTTGGGGTACTTCTTGACCTTGTCGCCCGCCAGGTGGGGGCCGAGGTCCATGAACTTCGCGATGACGGCGTTGGGGATCTTGCCGGTCAGCTCCCAGCCGGGCACGACCACCATGTCCGGTATGGAGCTGGAGGCGAGGACGGCGCCGAGCTTCTGGCCGTAGGTGTTGCCGTCCTGGTTCTGCCAGGTGATCTTGGTGCCCGCCGCCTTGTCGAGTTCCGTGTAGTAGGCGCAGTCCGGCTTCGGCGGGGTCCCCCAGAGCGGAGCCATGATCTTGAAGGGGGCGCCGGTTCCGAGCTTGTCCGGGACCGAGACGGCGAGGTCGGCGAGGTCGATCTTGCCGGTGTACCCGGCCGCCGAGCCGTTCTTCGACGGCAGGTCCGGCCGCGCGGTCGTGCTGGCGACGTACGTCGGGAGCAGCTTGGCTGCGTCCTTGCCTGATGTGGTGCCCTCGCCTGAATCGCTGCTCGAACCGCTACAGGCGGTCAGGAGCGGCATCCCGCCGGCCACCGCGGCGGTGGCGACGGCCGTGGAGGTGAGGAAATTCCTGCGGCTCAATCCGGCTGGGGAGACGGTGTTCGGTGTCATTGCTTCAACCCTTCGTTGTGCACCTGGACACCCGGCGGTGGGCCGTCGGCTGCGGTGTCGGGAGAACTGGCTGAGCTGAGAGCGGCGCGTCGGCACAGCTGCGCGAGGACGCTGTCGAAGCGCTTCGATTTGGCCGTGAGATTAAGTGACACCCTCCGGGATGCACAAGAGATTTCGCCTTAGTTTCTTCGAAAATGCAGAAACGGGAATGTGTACGGGCTGGGCTTCTATTTGGCGGCATCAAAAGCGGCGCCTCGTCGGATTGGGCCGTTATCGAGGCGCTTCGACAAAGCATGGAATTGTGGCATGAGTGTGCCTGCGCGGAAGGTGGCGCGAGAGTCGGAGTGCGCGTGATGGCGCACCCGACGACTTCACTCAGCCTGAAGCGACCCTGGCGGCGCCTGCTCCGGGTCCGGCCGCTGCTGTCCGTGGGCGTCGCGCCGGTGTCGGGGCGTGGCCCAGGACGTAGCTCTGGATGACGGTGGCCGCCGCGCCACGGGCCCAGTGGGCGAAGTTGTTGTGGCGGACGTCCACGTCGACAGGGGCGGCATCCGGGACGCGGCCGGCTCGGATGCCCTCGTCCATGGCGGGACGGGCGGCTTCCGCCAGACGCACGGCTTCGCCGGTGACCACGATCTTCTGTACCAGCGTGAAGTTGGCGACCGCGGCCAGCAGGCAGCCGAGGGCGCGACCGGAGGCGGTGACCACGGCCGTGGCGACGGGTTCGCCGCCGGCTGCGAGGTCGAGGCACTCGTCGTAGGTCACCGGACGGCGCAGTCCTACGGAGACGGCGGAGCGGATGGAGGCGACGGAGAGCATCGCCGTGGCGCAGCCTCGGTGCCCCCGCGGGCAGAGCGGGCCCATCGGGTCGAGGGGATGGTGCCCGAGCAGCCCGGCACCGACGTCAGGGATGTCGACGACGGTGTCGTGCATGACCAGGCCGTAGCCGACACCCTCGCCAATAGCGACGACCGCGAAACGGTCATGACCGCGTGCCGCGCCGAACCAGTGCTCGGCCCGGGTGAGCGCCAGAAGGTCGTTGTCGACGGTGACGGAACCGTCGAACGCGTCCTGGAGGAGGCTGCCGAGGGGAACGGCCGTGGTCCATCGCAGAAACGGCGCGTCGGTCACCGTCGTATGGTCGACGACCCGCCCTCCGAGACTCACCCCCAGTCCACTCACCTGCGTATGCCTGGGGGTGAGCTCCTGCGTCAGCTCGTTGACGGTCGCCACGACGGAGGCGGGGTCCCGGCCGGTCAGAGGTCTGCGGCTGGAGGCCACCACCTCGGCGCGCATCGTGGTGAGGACGGCGTGGACGTCGTCGCCGGTCACCTTGGCGCCGATGAAGTGGTGGGCGGTGGGGTTGACGTCGAGCGGCCGAGTCCGGCGCAGGGTCCCGGACTCGGGGCCACCGTTGGTGTCCACCTCCACGAGTAGACCGCTGTCGACCAGCGGCTTGGCCAACCGGGTGAGGCTGCCGGCCGACATCTCGAGGCGACGGGCGATCTCGCTGCGGGGCAGGGGGCCGCTCAGCAGCACTTCCAGGGCGACCGCGCGGGTCGACGGAGCGGTGGTGGCGTCCACGGGTGGCCCTCCCCAGGGTCGGCATGCGCGGCAGGTGCTCGGCTAGCAGGGGTCAGCATTCCACGCAACCGCGATTACTTCCATGGCGGAAGCATGATTGCCTGAATTTTGCGAGCAGGCCCTAGAAGGTGGGGTGACTTCGAGGAGCTTCCACCTCGACTCTTTCGTTGTGAAAGTGTCGGTGGCTCAAGATGCCCCTCCTGTTCGGTCGACGCCATGTCAACGTTCGGTGCGACGGGCCTCCTACTCGGTGGTGAGGCCACTCGCCGAACCGATTCCGCGCCGCGACCTGCGGCCTCGTGCCGGGATCCAGGCGCGCCCGCCGCGCCCCGTTCCCACGGCCCCGACCGCCGCCACCGCGAGGAGCACCAACGCCACGGCCGGACCCGCCACGGTCCACGGCGCCAGTTCCACGTAGGGCTGGTTCTCCGAGAGCAGGCGGCCCCATTCCGGGGTCGGCGGCTGCTCGCCGAGGCCGAGGAAGCCGACGGAGGCCAGGACCAGGATGGTGGTGGGCAGGCGGAGGAGGTCGCTGAGGGCGAGGGCGGGCAGGACGGCGGGGAGGTAGTGCCAGGTGAGGAGGTGGGGGGGCCGGCGCCCAGGGAGCGGGAGGCCAGGAAGTGGCCGGAGGCGCGTTCCTGCTCGATCAGGGCAGCGGTCTGGGCGGCGTACGGGGTCCAGCCGACCAGGCAGACGGCGAGCGCGGAGCCCCACGCGGCTGCTGAAGTGCGGTGCTGTAGATAGGCCGAGAATGTCGTAACTGCACGGATAATTAGCTTGGTTGAGTGTGGTCGGTGTCGAGTGCGTGATCTTGGTTTTCGGGGCGTTTGCTGGCGGAGGGGTGTCGGTCAGGTGTGGCCGTTGAGGCTCCATCCTCCGGGCGCGGGGGCGAGTTCAGTGGTGATCGTTTCGCCGAGTCGGAAGGGCAGGCAGGAGCGGGTTTCGAGGGTCGCGTGTCAACGGCCATCTTGTGCGGTTCTGATCCACTTCTTGTGGGGCGGTGATGCGGCGTCACAGCAGGCTGGCAGGATGGCTGTTCGTGTGATTGCAGCGCGTTCTCGACGTTCTCCACGGCGTTCTCCCACCTGTCCTCCGTCGTGGTGGACGAGGTCAGAGCGGAGGACGGCGGGATAGCCCTCACGGTACGGACGGTGACGAGCGAGGCGGCGTGTCCAGACTGCGGCGGGGTGTCCGGCCGTGTCCATGGCGGTTACCGGCGGCGTCTTGCAGACCTCGCGGCGGCCGGGCAACGGGTCGTGATCGACCTGCTGGTACGACGCTTCCTTTGCCCGGAGGCCGCGTGCGGTCGCCGCACGTTCGTCGAGCAAGTCGACGGGCTCACCGAGCGATTCGCGCGGCGCACACCGCTGCTGCGTCGCTCGCTGGAGAAGATCGCTCTGGCGCTCGCCGGACGCCCCGGTGCCCGGCTGGCCGCACACCTGTCCATCCCGACGAGTGCGAATTCCCTGCTCAGGCTCGTACGCAAGCTCCCGGACAAGCGTGTCGGCGTCGCACCTCGGGTGCTGGGTGTCGATGATTTCGCCCTGAAGAAGGGGCACGTCTACGGGACCATCATCTTGGACATGGAGACCGGGGAACGCGTCGACGTGCTGCCCGACCGCACCGCGGACACCCTCACCGCGTGGCTTCGCGCACACCCAGGAGCGGAGATCGTCTGCCGGGACCGGGCCAGTGCCTACGCCGAGGCCGTACGCACCGCCTGCCCCGGCGCGATCCAGGTCGCGGACCGCTTCCATTTGTGGAAGAACCTGTGCGAGGCCGTCGAGAAGTGCGTTGCCACGCACCGTAGTTGCCTGACCGAACCTACCGAGGACACGGCTTCTGACGCCACCGACGGGCCGACGGCCGCGACCAAGGAGGAGGTGTCGGTGCGTCCGGAGGGGATGCGCGTGATCCGGCGCCGCGAGCGTCACGCCGCCGTACATGCCCTCTACGGCAAGGGCGTCCCGATCCAAGCGATCTCCGACGCCCTCGGGCTGGACCGCAAAACCGTGCGCCGGTACGCGCACACAGCCACGCCCGAGGACGCGTCGCTGGCCACCGGGTCGCGCCGCCAGGGCGAAATCCACGCCTACTCGCCCTACCTCCACCGGCGTTGGAACGAGGGCTGCACGGACTCGGCACGGCTTCACGCCGAGATCGTCGAACTCGGCTTCACCGGCAGCAAGCGGACCGTGCGCCGGCATCTCCAGGAGATCCGGGCGAGCGGCAAGCCCGCGCCCGACAAGCCCAAGGCGCTGACGGTCCGCACGGCTACCTGGCTGATCACCTCGCACCCGGACCACCTGGACGAGAGCAGCACGCTCAAGCTCAAGAAGCTCCTGTCACGCAGTCCCGAACTGGACACCGTCGCCGCGTGCGTCCGCTCCTTCGCCGCGATGATGGCCAAACGCCGCGGTAGTGACCTGGAGAAATGGCTTGCCATCGCCGAGGCCACCGGGATGAAGCCGCTGCAGAGCCTGGCCCGTGGCCTGCGACAGGACTTCAATGCCGTCACCGCCGGCCTCACCCTGGAATGGAGCTCGGGCAAGGTCGAGGGCAACGTCAACAGGGCGAAGCGGATCAAGAGGGACGGGTATGGTCGCGCCGGGTTCGACCTCCTCCGCCTGCAGATACTCCTCGCCGACTGAAGAACGTCACCCTCCGTAACCGCCCCACAAGAAGTGGATCAGAACCCGTCTCGATGGCCGCCAGCGGGGCGAACTCCTGGCCGCCTACGGGGAGAACGAAATGGCCGTTGACACCCCGCGGGTGCGGGGAGCAGTCGCTGGTGTTCTCCCCGCGCGCGAGGACCCCGGGACCATCCCCGCGGGTGCGGGGAGCAGACAGCCACCCCGAGTCGTGCCGCGAATGCTTCGGGACCATCCCCGCGGGTGCGGGGAGCAGTCGTCTCGACGTTCCAAGCCAAGAGGTTGCCCGGGACCATCCCCGCGGGTGCGGGGAGCAGGATGTCCCCGACCGGACGGTTCCCCCAGTACGGGGACCATCCCCGCGGGTGCGGGGAGCAGGGGGAGGATGGCGACCCGGGCTCGCCCGGACCGGGACCATCCCCGCGGGTGCGGGGAGCAGGCCGTCCGCCCGAACATCGGCAGCAACTCAAAGGGACCATCCCCGCGGGTGCGGGGAGCAGCAGAGCAGCGTCGTCAGATTGGACCGCTGCCAGGGACCATCCCCGCGGGTGCGGGGAGCAGGGCCTTGTGTTCGTCACGAAGTCCGTGCGGCTGGGACCATCCCCGCAGGTGCGGGGAGCAGCTACGCGGGCGTCCCCGTCGGCACCATCTGGAGGGACCATCCCCGCGGGTGCGGGGAGCACAACTTCCCGGCCGTGGCGCCGAAGTCGGTGGTGGGACAATCCCTGCGGACGCAGGAAGCATGCTGCACGATCTGCATCTCTACCGTGCCGGAAGCCAGCTCTCCATCACTTTCACCGGTTCAAGCACTCGTACCCACTCACGAGGGACCCTGTCCTGACGGAGTAACCGTAGGCGCGGTCTGTGGTCTGAACTCGTACGGTCGTTTCTGAGCGCCTTGACAGGACGGCGCCCCATAGCAGCCCCGCGGCCGATCGCACGTTCCGCGGGGCCACTGCTCCTGGGCACGAATCGGATCATCCCCGCGGGTGCGGGGAGAGCAGGCGCCGTTCTTGCCCTTGGTGAAGATCTGCCCGGGACCATCCCTGCGGGTGCGGGGAGCAGTCGACGGGACGTGGGAGCAGCTCGGCGATGACGGGACCATCCCCGCGGGTGCGGGGAGCAGCGTCTCCGCGTGCTCGTGGTCCTTGTCGTCGAGGGACCATCCCCGCGGGTGCGGGGAGCAGACGTGGTCCTTGGCCGGGTCCATGACCATCTCGGGACCATCCCCGCGGGTGCGGGGAGCAGTCCTCTGACGACCGGCACGGTCACGGACAAGACGGGACCATCCCCGCGGGCGCGGGGAGCACAACTTCCCGGCCGTGGCGTCGAAGTTGGTGGTGGGACAATCCCCGCGGACGCAGGAAGCATGCTGCACGATCTGCATCTCTACCGTGCCGGAAGCCAGCTTTCCATCACTTTCACCGGTTCGAGCATTCGTATGTCAACGGCCATTTCGTTCGGCTCTGATCAACATTTCGGGATCGCCCAGCGTGACCGATCATCAGGTCGATCTTCGAACGGTCGTGCTATGCGATGAGACGTTGAAACTGCTACTCCCGCAGCTGTCCGCGCTGGTGGTCGAGGAGGTCAGCGATGCGGAGGCGGGGCTAAAGATCACTGCTCGTACGGCCTCCGACCAGGCATGTTGCCCGGAGTGCGGTACCGGCTCGGCCCGGGTGCATGACCGGTACCGACGGCGGATCGCCGACCTGGCCGTTGGCGGTCGTGCCGCGACGATCACGCTGTCGGTACGCCGGTTCCGTTGCGAGACGTCCGGCTGTCCGCGCCGAACCTTCGCTGAGCAGGTCGAAGGCCTGACGTTCCGCTATGGCCGCCGCAGCCTGCTCCAGCGCGGGCTGCTGGAATCGGTCGCGCTCGCACTCGCCGGCCGGGCCGGCAGCCGACTCGCCGAGCGTTTGCGCTGTCGGGCCGGCGCGAACACCCTGCTCAACCTCATACGCGCCCTTCCCGATCCGCCGCTCCGGCGAGCGCCGCGGATGCTCGGCATCGACGACTTCGCCCTCAAGCGCGGCCACGTCTACGCCACCGTTCTCATCGACATCGAGGCTGGCCGCCCCATCGACGTGCTGCCCGACCGGACCGCCGAGACCCTGGCCGACTGGCTGCGACAGCACCCCGGGGCGGAGATCGTGTGCCGCGACCGGGCCAGCGCCTACGCCGAGGCCGTACGCACCGCCGCACCAGACGCGATCCAGGTGGCAGACAGGTTCCACCTCTGGAAGAACCTCGCCGAGACGGTCGAGAAGTGCGTGATCGCTCACCGCGCCTGCCTGAAAGAACCGGAAGATCAGGCCCAGGAGCCCGCCGCCGAACTGCTCCCGGACGGCAAGCGGGCCAGTACGACCCGCGAACGCTTCGCCGCTGTCCAGGAATTGCACGGCAAGGGCGTGGCCATCAGCCGGATCGCCGAGCTGCTCGGCCTGGACCGCAAGACGGTCCGCAAGTACGCCCACGCCCCGCGGTGGAGGACCTCCTGGTCACGCCCCGGCAGAGCCGCCGCGCACTCGCCCCGTGGATCGGCTACCTGAACCAGCGGTGGAACGAGGGCTGGCGTTGTTCACGAGTTTGGGCAGCGTTTGTTCACCACTTCGGACGGCACCGTGCCTTGGCACTGTTCGATTGGCCGCCGGGGCCTTGGAACTACTCCTTCAGGGACGGAAGGTGCGGCGGTAGGTGTCGGGTGGGACGCCGACGCTGCGGTGGAAGTGGCGGCGCAGGGTGGTGGCGGTGCCCATGCCGGTGGCCGCGGCGATGGTGTCCACGGTGGCGTCGGTGGTCTCCAGCAGTTCCTGGGCGTGGCGAATGCGCTGGGTGTGGAGCCATTGCAGTGGCGTGGTGCCGGTGAGGTGCTTGAAGTGGCGGCCGAGGTGGCGTGAGCTCATGCGGGCCTGTCGGGCCAGGTCCTCCACGGTCAGCGGCTGGTCCAGCCGCTCCAGCGCCCAGGGGAAGAGCTCGCCCAGGGGGTGGTTGCCCGGGGCGGGGAGGGGGGTGGCGATGAACTGAGCCTGGCCGCCATCCCGGTGGGGTGGGATGACCAGGCGTCGGGCGACCTTGTTGGCGTTGGCCGAGCCGTGGTCGAGGCGGACCAGGTGCAGGCACAGGTCCATGGCGGCGGCCTTGCCCGCGGAGGTGAGGACGTCGCCGTTGTCGACGTAGAGGACGTCCGGATCGACAGTGGCCGCCGGGTGGCGCCGGGCCAGTTCCCGCGTGTGAGCCCAGTGCGTGGTGGCACGCCTGCCGTCGAGCAGTCCTGCCGCGCCCAGGACGAAGGCCCCCGTGCACAGTGAGACCACACGGGCACCGGCCGCGTGGGCCGCACGCACCGCCTCGACCAGCTCAGCGGGCGGGTCGAGGTCGGTGTCGGCCCAGCCGGGGACGATCACTGTGTCCGCCTGGGCGAGGCGGTCGAGTCCGTGGTCAGGTTCCAGGCGGAAACGGTCGACGTGCACCGGACCGCTCCCGCAGAGGGAGAAGTCGTACCAGGGGTCCACGATATGGGTCAGGTCGGATCCGAAGACCTCGACAGCCACGGACAGTTCATAGTGGAGCATGCCGTCGGTGACGGCCAGCGCAACGGTGGGCATGTCCGAAACTGTACGCGGCATGTCGTTTCCGACGCTCGCGCGGGGCGCTGCCGGAGGGACAGGATGGGGATGTCAGGCCGCGGCGGATCGACCTCGCAGCGGGCGTTCGAGTACACGGGAGCGGTCTCATGGGGTCAGGTCAGCTGGTTACGGTGTTCGGCGCCTACGGTCACACCGGGCGGTTCGTGGTCGCCGAGCTGGCCGCGCGCGGGTTCGTCCCGGTGCTGTCCGGGCGCAACGCGCAGACCTTGCAAAAGCTGGCCGATGAGCACGGGCTGGAGGCCCGGGTGGCGTCGGTCGACGACCCGGCCTCGCTGGACCGGGCCCTGGCGGGAACGGCGGCGGTCATCAACTGCGCCGGCCCCTTCGCCTCGACCACCGGCCCGGTGATCGAGGCCGCGCTCCGCGCGAAGATCCCCTACCTGGACGTGGCCGCCGAGCTCGAGGCCAACCTCGACACCTTCGCCCACTACCGCGAACGGGCCCGGGACGCGGAAGCGGTGATCGTCCCGGCCATGGCCTTCTTCGGCGGCCTCGGCGACCTGCTGGCCACCGTGGCGATGGGCGACTGGACCGAAGCCGACGAGGCACACATCGCCTACGCGCTCAGCAACTGGCACCCCACCGCCGGTACCCGGCTCTCGGGCGCGGTCTCCCGCGAGCGACGCGGCGACCACCGCCTGCGCTACAGCGGCGGACAGTGGGAGCACCGCACCGACGCCGCGCCCACCCTGGAGTGGACCTTCCCGGAACCGATGGGACCCCGGCCAGTGATCGGGGAGTTCACGATGGCGGACGTCGTCACCGTCCCCCAGCACCTCTCCATCCCCGATGTGACCACCTACATGACCGCCGAGGCGGCCCAAGACGTCGCCGCCCCCCACACGCCGGCCCCGACCGCCGCCGACGAGAGCGGGCGCTCGAACCAGACCTTCCTCGTCGACGTCGTCGTCCGCTCCGGCGGAGCCGAACGCCGGGCCACGGCCAGCGGCCAGGACATCTACGCCGTCACCGCGCCCCTCGTCACCGAGGCCCTCGAGCGCGTCCTGACCGGCCGCACCAAGACCATCGGCGTCGTCTCCGCCGGCGAGATCTTCGACGCCCCCGACTTCCTGCACGCGCTCGACCCGCACATCACACTCGACCTGCACCCGCAGAAGGAGAACGCCTGACCCGAGCCATCCATCCGTCGGGCGCGCGCCCTCAGCGAGCCGTGACGACATGGGCGTCGGCGTCCTCGTTCGATTCCCTCACCTGCACGGGTGCTGCCCGAAGTCCTGAACAAACGCTGCTCAAACTCGTGAACAAAGCCAGCAGGCGTCGCTCGCGAGCCCCGGTCTCGTCCAGTACCGCATCAACCAACTCGGGCGGGATGACCTGCGTCAACTCACCGATATGACCGGGCGCGAACACGTCGGTTCCGCCCGTGACAGACTGAGCCACGGGGCCTCTGCTTTCTCAGGAAGATCTTGGTCGATCCCCTGGATAGCAGAGGCACCTCCCGCATCGCGTCCACCCTTGACACCGCCAACGGGCCCTTAACTTCGTGGCATTGGATGATCGACGCGGTGCGCTACCTCGTCGACAACGGCATCAAGTGGCGGGCGATGCCGTCCGACTTCCCGCCCTGGCCGCGGGTGTACGCCTTCTTCGCCCGCTGGCGGGACACGGGGCTGGTGGCCGAGCTGCACGACCGGCTGCGCGCGGCCGTCCGCGGAGCTGAGGGCCGCAAGGAGGAGCCGAGCGCGGCGGTCGTGGACTCGCAGTCGGTGAAGGCGGACGCCACCGTCACCCACGTCTCGCGGGGTTTCGACGCCGGCAAGAAGGTCAACGGGCGCAAGCGCCACCTGCTCACCGACACCCTCGGACTCCTTCTGGCCGTGCTGGTCACGCCGGCCTCCACGACCGACCGGGACGCCGCCCGCATCCTGCTGCCCGCAGCAAAGAAGCACTTGAGGCGGCTGGTGCGGGTCTGGGCCGACGGCGGTTACACCGGCCACCTCACCGACTGGACCACCCAGCACCTCGGACTCGTCCTGGACATCGTCCGCCGCAGCGACGACGTCCAAGGTTTTCAGGTCCTGCCCCGCCGCTGGGTCGTCGAAAGATCCTTCGCCTGGCTCCTGCGCAGCCGGCGCCTGGTCCGTGACTACGAGCGACGCACCGACACCAGCGAGACCGTCATCCTGTGGTCGATGACCATGCTCATGAGCCGCCGCCTGGCCGCCCGGCACCAACAGCGTCCTGCTCCGGCGCGGGCAGCGTGAACCTGCCCGCCTTCTCCTCGACCAGCCAGCCCCGTTCCACCAGCCGTTTCAGCCGGGCCCGCGCTCCCTCGACCCGGGAGGCGGACCCGCTGTCCCAGCCCAGCACCACCGCTGCCCGCCGGGCACCGAACCCATCGGATCCCGCCTCCCGGGCGGCGGCCATCAACGCCTGGTAGTCCGCCGACAACACCTCGGTTCCGGCTGCGTCCTGACGGTGCGGCACCGCCCGGCGCGGCCTCACCGGCTTCCTCTGCGACACCCCGTCGGCCACCACCGCGAGCGCATCCGCCTCGGCCAGCGCCTCCAGATACTGCTCCAGGCCGATCACCCGGCGCCTGAGCACCTCTTCCGCCTCCGCCAGAGCCGCCCGCACCCGCTCGAGCTCGGCTGCGAGTTCCTCCACCCGCACCGCAGCGGCCTTCTGCCGCGCTTCCAAAACCGCCCGCATCGATGGCACCCGCCACCCCCACGACATCTCGGCCAGCAACGGACCGAGACTCCCGCGACAACTGCGATCTCATGCCTGACCAGCAGAGACCGCACACGAGGTTCGGAAAGAGAACGACCTCTGAGCTCCCCCGACCGGCTTGGGGAAGACTGTCGGCATGCCTGCCACCGACACGCTCGCCTCCTCGGGCGAGATCCACACCTACCTCGTCACCCGCCTCAACGACACCCTCCGCCGGCCCGGGATGTGGGGCGGGGAGCTCGCCATCCGGCTGACGCTGGACCACCTCTTGTTCGTTGAGCGTCGGCAGGGAGCATGGGACGACGAGAAGCGCGCCCTGGAGCGGCGCGAGGCATGGCCCCCGACCGGCGTGAACGGGGCGTTCGAGGTCTTCCTGCCGGCTGGTCACGACACAAGCGTGGCCTCCGTCTACGCGGAGTTCGCGCACCGGCAGGGATGGCTCAAGCTTGACCGGGCGCTGAGCGCGGACGAGTACGCCACGATGCTCGCCGGGATCGACTCATGGGCCGCCCAAGACCGGCTATGGGCCGACGTGACCTCGACCTTCGGCACGCCGTCAGTGCTCTTCGGCAGCACCAACCCCTACTACGGGAAAACGCTCGGCTACGCGACCGCGGACCGCTCCGAGCCCATGCTGTTCTTCCACCTCTGGAACGGCACCGACCCGGACGCCGAGCCCTCCTGGCCGCCGAGCCGCGAGCAGCCGCTGCTTCTGGCAGTCCGCCGTGGTGACGCTCCGTTCGCCGCTAGCTTCACCTTCACCCCAGAAGGACAGCGGCGTCGACCAGCACAGGAAGGGTGATCTCCGGGTCCTTCCTGATCACGAGCCGTTTACGCTGGGCGATCCCGAAATGTTGATCAGAGCCGTATCTACTGGTCGCCGTCAAGGGACTTCGTCTGCCGCTCGAACGGAGTGGCGGGACCATCCCCGCGGGTGCGGGGAGCAGGAAGTGGGACGCACGTTCCCAGAATCTCGGCGGGGACCATCCCCGCGGGTGCGGGGAGCAGGAGCGATGAGAGCAGCCGCTGAGGGACACCGAGGGACCATCCCCGCGGGTGCGGGGAGCAGGGGGTGTCACCAGCCACCGTGCGCACCCACAAGGGACCATCCCCGCGGGTGCGGGGAGCAGTACAGGGGGCGGGCGACCAGGATGCGGGTCTGGGGACCATCCCCGCGGGTGCGGGGAGCAGCCCGTGTTCTGGCCGGGAGCGATCTGCACGTAGGGACCATCCCCGCGGGTGCGGGGAGCAGCAGCAGGCCCTGGCGGAAGCCGTGGCCGACGAGGGGCCATCCCCGCGGGTGCGGGGAGCAGCGCGCCCGCCTCCTGGCCGTCATGGTCGCGCTGGGGCCATCCCCGCGGGTGCGGGGAGTAGATCATGCCAGTGGGGCAAGTTGTGGCGATGGCGCTTAAGTATGGTGGTGGCGTCCCGCTGGCGCGGGTATGGCCCTCATAACTAGAACGGGGTGCATTGCCTCGCGTGTGCGGGGAAGTGAAACCAGGGTCAGATGTGCCTTCATTCTTTGTGTGGCGTTCAGTGCCTGGAAAGCCCTGTGCTAGGGGTGTACTCGATGTGTCCGGTTGGTCCTGATACGCAGGTGCCGGACGGATCGAGGAGGATCACATGGGCGTTTCTGAGCGCTGGCTCATCGATGACCGGCCATGTCTGCGGTGGGGGTAGAGGGCGTGCGCCGCGGAACCAGGCAGCAGGGATTGTGAGGGTGTTGAGAAGCAGGTCCCGCTGTTGCCGTCGGTAGGCCGCGGTTGCGGCCGGGGTGGCGGCCCTGCTTTGGCCGGTGAGGTCTGCGGGCAGGGTGCCGGCGGGGTCGTAGCTGAGGCTGTGGTCGGGTTGCTGATAGAGGCAGATGGTGGTGATGGACGGGTCGCCGAGGCGGGAGACTGCACGGATTCCAGCGAGTCCGCCTTCGTCGCCGTCGCCATGGGCTGATCCCGACGCCAGCTCCCTGAATCCGACCGGCGTCCGCCGCCTGCCTGTGTAGGGGCGCACAACCCGGGCGTTGGCCTCGTCTTTTTCCTTGGCAAGGTCTGTCTGCCACTCGGTCCAGGTGCGTTCGAGTAGCGGTGTCCAGGAGTCGTCTGCTTCTTGGCGGGGGCCGTAGACCGCTTCGATGAGCGTGCTCGAATCGCGGGGTGTGGAGATGTGTACCAGGCCGTCGGGGGTGCGGCGGGTGTGGAGTTCGTGGAATGTCGCGGCGAGGGTGTAGGGGGAGTAGACGAAGCCGTCGGCGTTTCCGGCTTTGCCGGGTTGTGGAGGTTCAACGAGCGGAAGGCCGGGTGCGGCGGGATCGAGGAGGTAGAGGATCCGCATGCTGGGGTGGGCGCACCAGGCGGGTCGATGAGGGTTGTTGACGGTGTGTCGGTGGACGCGGCCGCGTCGCTGGATGAGCAGGTCGATGGGGGAGAGGTCGGCGACCATGTGATCGAAGTCCAGGTCGAGGGACTGTTCGATGACTTGGGTGGCGATGACGAGGAGTCGCTGAGGGCGGTGCGGGTTGGGCAGCTGCTGGTTCCGGTTGGTGTCGGTGCCGGGTCCCAGCAGATGGGTGAGGCGTTCTTCGATGGGCTGGCGGTGGCGGGGCATGAGCTGTCCGTGCAGCAGGATCAGTTCGTGGTCCTGCCAGCCGCGGTGGGCGGCCTGGGCGCGGACTTGTTCGTAGAGGGCGACCGCTGAGGTGACGCGGGTGCGGATGACTGCGGTGCAGCCGCCGTCTGCGGCTTGGGTGAGGAGCTGGGCGGCGAGTTCTTCGGGGCCTGGGTCGGAGGTCAGCTGGAGTGTGGTGTGCAGTTGGGGGGCTTGGCCGGGTTGGGGGCCGGCGCGGCGGATGTGGCCGGTGCTGTCGACGACGGTGATGGGGCCTGTTTCGTCGGTGTCGTGGAGGGTGGTGCCGAGGCCGGTACTCCAGGCGGTGGTGAGGGCTTGGCGGACTGAGGAGGGCAGGGTCGCGGACAGTACGACGACGGAGGCGCCGGCGTCGGCGAGCCATTCCACGGCTGCGGTGAGCAGGTCTTGCTGGTAGAGCTCGTAGGCGTGTGCTTCGTCGATGATGACGGTTTTGCCCATGAGGCCGAGCATCCGAAAGAACCAGTGGCGGGACTTTTGGGTGGCGAGGACGAGCTGGTCGATGGTGCCGATGCCGAAGGTGGCGATCAGGCCGAGGCAGCGGCGCAGGTACCAGGGGTCGAGGACGGCTCGTTGCGGGTGGCCGTCCTGTGGGGGGCTGGTGTCGGGGTGCTCGCAGGTATCGAGGGTGCCCACGACGAATCCGAGGAGGTCCTCGATTGCGTTGCCTGTCTCTGTTTCGGGCTGGGGAGGGCGGGCGGCGTCGATGAGGCGGTGCACGGTTTGTGTGGCGGCTGCTGTGCCGTGGACGATCGCCAGGTTCGCTGCGTCCGATTGAACGGCCCGGTTCATGAACGCTTCGATCTCGGCCGCGGCTTGATTGGTGGCCGCGCGTGTCGGCATCGCCATGTAGAGGCCCTGGTAGCCGTTGCGGACGGCAAGGTGGTGTGCGCACCACAGGGCCAGGCGGGTTTTGCCGGAGCCGGTGTCGGATTCCACGATGACCAAAGCGGATCCCGAAGTGGGCATGATGCGCATGGCGTCGGCTTGGAAGGGGCGTGGGCGGGTGCCTGGCCACAGGTCTTTCCAGCTCACGTCGGCTGTGTGCCAGCGGTCCAGGCGCAGGGAATTGAGGGCGGCGCCCGCTTCGGCTCGGGACTTCTTCCACCAGGTGCTGTCGGTGTCTGACGTGCTGCGGTAGGTGAAGCGGGTCTCGTCGGAGGCAACCCAGTCGCACAGGACCACCAGGCCGGTGAAGGCGATGAATGCGGAGGGGCGCAGGGGTTTGACGAGGTCGATGAGCTGGGGGAGGTCGACGCCTGTGGTGGCGGCGATGGCGTGGACGATCTGCTCGTGGACTGGTGTCCACTTGGCGGTGGTGGCTCCGTGGGCTTTGCCGACCGTGTCGGCGTCCGGGATGTGACCGTGGTGCGCGGCCAGGCTGTAGGCGACCGCGTGGAGTTGCCTGTGCGCGCGGTCTTGGCAATCGGTTGGCTTGCAGTCGCAGCCGGTGAGGTGTGGCAGGACGGCGGCGGTGACGTGCTCGTGGCGCGCCCACCGGGTGTCGGTCCAGTCCTGGGGCAGTGGCAGGCCGCCTGCTCGGGCCGTGGTCTCCCATGTTTTTCGTGCGCTGCGGAGTCGGGGGGTGGCGTATCGGCCGCGTCCGAACTGGTTGAGGAACGCGGGGGATGCCTTCCCGAGGTCGTGGAGGGCTGCGTAGAACGCGATGACGGCGCGGGCGAGGGTTTCGTCGCCGCCGCCGAATGCCTGGGTGAGTCGGGCCTGTAAGGGGAGGCTCAGGTAGCGGTCCCACAGCTCCATTGCTGCGGAGGCCGCGTCGAAGAGGTGCGCGGGCAGGGGGTTCCAGTCCGGGCCTCCGGTTCGATGCGACTGTCCTCGCCGGTCGGTTTTCGCCCATGGAAGTCGATACATGACCGGTTTCTGGCGTTCAGTCATTTCATCACCTTGTGCTGTGCTACGTTCCCCATCCACAGCTCACCAACTAACCATAAATAGAAAGGAGTTGAGGTTGATTGCTGACTACTGAGAGGCGTGCGAACGCTGCCCGCCCTCGTTGGGACGTTCGCACCGAAGCATGCACGGCGGCACTGACAACGGCCGGCCGCACGGTCACGGCCGGTACCGCCGAGATCCTGGAAACCGCAGATGAACTGTGCTGCATCGCCGCCCCCACACCCGGCGAGACGGTGGCCCTGATCGAGTTCCTTCTAGCTGTCTGCTACGCCTCCGGCTGCTGCCCGGAGACCGAAGACGAGTGGGAGGACTGGGTCATCGACCGGCAGCCCCTCGCCAGTGCGGCGGAGTGGCTGCGCGCGCAGCCGACACACGAATGGGACCTGTTCGACCCGGTTGCTCCGTTCGGGCAGAACGCTCTGCTCGCGCCGTTCCTCGAGGAGCACGGGGCCGGACCCGCCCAGCTCGTCATCGAACACGTCGGCGACTACAACCAGTTCTTCGACCACCACCACCTCGAGCACCCCACTCCTTTGTCCGCCGCTGCTGCGTTCCGTGCTCTGCTGGCCCAGCACGCCTACGGGCCGAGCGGCCGCGCGAGGATCTCGGGCAAGGAGACGCTGGGACCGGCCATCACCAACCTCGCTGTCACTCGGCTCGGCTCCCGTATCCGGGTCATCGCACAGGGCGACACTCTTGGGGACACGCTGCGCCTGAACCTCGCTCCGTATCCGCAGGGGGCGGGCACGTTCAACCGCACTTGGACGCAGAAAGAGCGTCGCGGATTCCGTTCGAAGCCCACGGGCCGGCCCGTGGACGGCCCGGCCGACCTCCACACGGTGCTCGGGCGGTCCGTCCTCATGCGGCCCGCCATCGGGCCGGACGGCGGTGTGACCGTGGACCGGGTGCTGATCGGGGCCGGTGAACTTCTCGTCCCGCTCGCCGCCCCGTACATGCAGGACGCTATCTACGCCACCACGACCGCGGGCGCCACCAAGCCGCTGTGGCCCTCCGCCAGCCGCGCCCTTTGGCGTGAAGCCCACGCCTTGTATGCGGCAGTCGCCGACCGGAGCAAGGGCACCGACCTGTACGGCCGGATAGCTGCCCTCCCCTCCGGCTGGTCGGTCACGCTGTGGGCTGTGGGCCTGGTCGCCAAGCAGACCACTGCGATCGCGTGGGTCTCCGATGTGTTCCCCTTCGTGCCCGGCCGGGAAGCGGCCCTGCGCCAAGCAGCGGAGACCGGGTCACGCATCGCCGAACACGTAGCTACTTGCCTCAACAAGGCCGCGTACACGGCGTGGAGCGTGGCCTACCCCAACCCCAAGCCAGCGGACAAGAAGGCACAGATCGCACGGTTCGACGCCCGCGGTGAGCACTGGGCGGCCACTGCCCAGCCCTTCCACGTCCTGCTGGAGGAAGCGGCCGGCGGCAGCCCTGTCACGGACGCGTTGCGCACCTACGCGGCAACGCTCCACGCGACCGCCCGGCGTCTGCTCGAGCACCGTCTGGCCTCGCTCCCGCCCAACAGCCGGGGCTTTCGTGCACGCGCCGAGGCGACCGAGCGGCTGAGCATCGAGCTCGGCAAGAACAATCCCGCGCCTGCGAAGGAGGCCACACCGGCATGAGCAGCACCGACAGCAGCAGCGTGCCGGAGCCCACCCCCGGGGACCGTCTCACCGGGTGGCTCGCCGGGCTGGTCCGTTCTCGTGACTATGGGCAGCTTGCCGCGTTGCGTCGCCCCCGCGCCCTCACCACCAGCCACATCCTGGCCTCCGCGTACGCTCCCACCGAAGCGCAGCGCGAGGTGTTCGAGCAGGTCGCGTTCCTGTTCGCGGTCTACCACCGAGGCGCCTCACAACCCTCCTACGGCTTCGGCAGCCTGGGCGCAGCCGCACGGCGTATCGGCAGCCCGGCCGCCCGCGGCCCCAAGGACCCGGGAGCCTCCCGCCTGGTCGACCGGCTCGTCTCCAGTCGGCGCATCCCCTGGCGGCATCTGCAGCACGCCGTCGAGCGGCTGCGCGCCTGCGACGTGCCACCGCCGGCATGGTCCCGGCTCGTCGACGATCTGACCGCGTGGGGCGAACGAGGCCGCCCTGTCCACCGTCAGTGGGCCCACGACTTCCACATCAGCACCTACACCCCGAAGGACTCGTCACAGTGACCCTCAGCACGCCCGCATCCACCGGCCGCCAGTACCTGTCCCTCCACCTGCTGGAAACCGTCGTCGCCGTGCTGCCAGTACGAGATGAGAACGGGTCCCCGAAAGCCATCGTGTACGGCGGCGTCGAACGACACATGATCACCAGTCAGGCGCGGCGCCGTGCCGAGCGCGTCCACTCCCGTAACCGGTCCAACGCCGGAACGGGCCCGCTCGCCGGCCACACCATGGGAATCCGCACCCGGGAGTGGGCCCTCATCACAGCCCGCGTTCTAAAGGACAAGCACGACTGGGACCACAGCGAAGCAATCGCCACCGCCCGAGCCGTCCTCGAAGCGCTCGGCCTGAAGTTCGGCGACCCGGCCAAGAAGACCGTCGCCAACCTGACCAAGGTGCTCGTGTTCGCTCCGGCAGACGCCGGGGAACAGATCGCCGACCACATCCACGCCGCTCACGACGTTCTCAGCGAATGGACCAAGGCCTACCTCAAGGCCAAGGAGGCAACGGACAAGCCAAAGCGGAAGAAGGCCGCCGGGGACACTCCCGACGAAGACGGGGCAGCCGACACGGAGAAGCTGCCCGCCCTGCCGAAGGACACCCGCACTGCTGTGCTCACCGCCCTCGCACCTCGCGACGCCATCGACATCGCACTGTATGGCCGGTTCCTCGCCGAGATCGCCGAATCCCCCAACGTCGACGGCGCCATCCAAACCGCACACGCCTTCACCGTCCACGAGGCCGAGCAGATCGACGACTTCTATGCCGCGGCCGACGACGCCAAGCTCGACCGGAAGAAACACGCCCTGGACTTCCTCGATGCCACTGACGACTCCGGCGCCGGCATGACCGGATACCAATCGCTCATCTCCGGCACCTTCTACCGCCACGCCGTCCTGGACCGTCGCCAACTGCGCACCAATCTGAGGGCCGCCGGCATGAACGAAGCGGACACCGAAGCCGCCGCCGCAGCCGCGGAGAAGGAGTTCGTCACCGCCTTCGTCGACGCCTTCCCCGAAGCGAAGAAGAACAGCACCGCCTCCACCGGCACCCTGCCCAGCCTGGTCCTCGCCTTCGACGGCGACCGGCCGTACAACTACGCCGCCACCTTCCAAAACCCCGTCGACGAGACCACTGACGGCCCCGCCGCGCACGCCGCCGCCCGCCGACTCCTTGCCCACCACGCCTTCGTCACCACGCGCCGCCCCGACATCACACCAGGTCGCGTCCTGACCTACGACATGGACACACACCGCATCATCAGCGAAATCGCGGCCACCGGCGGCCTTACCGCAAAGGAAGCCGTCACCGTCGAGGAGCTCACCGCATGACCTTCACCCTCCTCACCCGGCTCGCCGCCCCCCTGCAGTCCTGGGGGGCGGTATCCCGCTTCTCCCACCGAGACACCCACACACGCCCCACCAAATCCGCGGTCATCGGCATGTGCGCCGCCGCCCTCGGCCACGACCGCACCACCCCTCTCGGCCCGCTCGCCGAGATCCGTTTCGCCGTACGCGCCGACCGGCCCGGCACCCCTGTTCGCGACTACCACACCGTGGGCGCCGGCACCTACCCCGTACGGCCCCGCGACCTCATTACCGACCACCGTCGCGCCGCAGCCCTCTCCGCTCTGCTCGAGGAAGCCGACGGCCCCGCATTCGGACATCACCAGCTCAGCAGCTGGTACGGAGCCCCCAAAAAGATCAGCCGGGACCCGGCCTCCGGTGCTCTCGTCTCCGCCGAACTCTCCCGCACCGCGCTGATCACCGAACGTTGGTACCTCGCCGACGCGTCATTCGTGGCTGCTCTCGAGCATCCCGACCGTTCCCTGCTGGACGGCATCGCGCATGCCCTGGAACACCCACAGCGCCTGCTGTGGCTCGGCCGCAAATCGTGTCCGCCGTCCGGGACGATCGCCGGCGGCGTCCGCGAGGGCACGCTCGAAGAGGTCCTCCCCGCCACAGCCTTACTTCCGGACGCCACCGAGCCTTGCCCCTGGGCATGGATCGAATGCCAGCCAGGCACCGCCGGCTCAACGTCCATCGCCGACCAGCCCGTCAGTTTCCATCCCGACCAGCGCTCCCACACCAGCCGGTGGGAAAACCGCATCCGGATCACTCCCGACCCCACCGCTACCGAATGGGATGTGATCCCATGAGCAGCACCGCTCGATTCGTCACCTCGCACAGCGTCCTCACACTCGATGTCCGTCACCCCTATACCGCGATGGCGATGGTCGACGCCCAGCACATGCACCGCAATGTCATGAGCGGCTTCTACGGCTGGGTCGAGGACGGGCAACCAGACGCACGTGCCCAGATGGGCGTCCTGTCGACATGGTCCGTCGATCTCAAAGCGGGCGTCCTCGTCCTTGTCGTCCAAGCCCGTGTACCAGCCGACTGGTCCCGCGTCCCCGCCGACGCCCTCAAGGACAAACCCCGCACCCTCACCGTCGACCGCACCCTCAAAACAGGTGACCTCGTGTACTTCCGCGCCGTCGTCAACCCCACGAAGACAATCTCGCCGGGCAAGGAAGCCGTCCAGAAGAAGATCCGCGGCAAGCGGATCCCGCACACCACTGCCCAGCACGCCAAAGACTGGTTCACCCGGCGCCTTCAGCCACTGGGAGAGCCCGCCTCCAGCCCCAACGGCGTCGCCCGGATCGGAGCAACCACGGACCCCGACACCCTCAGAATCCGCATGCTCGGCAGCCTCAAAAGCACCAGCCGCGAGGGCCTGACCGTGGCCCGCGCCGAGATCAAAGGCCGTCTCACCGTCACAGACCCCAGCGCCCTCGTGACCACTCTCAACGAGGGCATCGGCCGCGCCCGCGCCTACGGCTGCGGACTCATCCTCATTCGCTGACCACCTGGGTCCAGTCCTGGACAATCGCCGCCGACACCCTTGCTCGTGGGAAAGGAGTAAGCACCACGGCCACCCCACGCTCCGGGGGAGTCGTCGAAGTTTCCGGAAAACACCGTTGGCACCTCGCGCCCGCAGGGACGTTCTCTTCTTGGTTGCGTGGCCCTCTGCCGCACCCCGCTCTCGGGAATGGTCCCGACGAGCAGTGGACGAAGCACACCCGGGCCGCGCGCTCCCGCGCCAATGGGGATGGTGCCGTTATGTCGCATCGGCGGTGTGCTCCCTGCAGCCGCGAGGATGATCCCATGATCGTGTTGATCGGGCTGTTCCAGCGCAGCTGCTCCCCGCGCCCGCGGGGATGGTCCCCGGGACGACACCGGGGCGCCGAAGTCGGCGGTCTGCTCCCCGCATCCGCGGGGGTGGTCCCACCTGTGGGGATCCCCCGACCAGGTCGACGACCTGCTCCCCGCGCCCGCGGGGATGGTCCCGGCACCGCGGTCAGCGAGTTCTCCACGCCGCTCTGCTCCCCGCGCCCGCGGGGATGGTCCCTCTAGCGGTATCAAGCTCGCGTCCGCGAACGTCTGCTCCCCGCGCCCGCGGGGATGGTCCCGTCACCCCGTCGGCCTCGGCGACGCTGGACGTCTGCTCCCCGCGCCCGCGGGGATGGTCCCCACATCCAGATGTACTGCGACATCGGCGTGGCCTGCTCCCCACGCCCGCGGGGATGGTCCCGGCTTCGGCCATTGAGACAGGAAGGTGGGTCTCTGCTCCCCGCGCCCGCGGGGATGGTCCCCTCCCGGGCGTCACCAACGCCACCGTTCTCAACTGCTCCCCACGCCCGCGGGGATGGTCCCATCGACGAGGAAGCGATGTGGCTCAAGACGGGCTGCTCCCCGCGCCCGCGAGGATAGTCCCTCCTGCACGCTCATCGATTCGTAGCTCATTGCCTGCTCCCCGCGCCCGCGGGGATGGTCCCTTGCGGGGCCGACCGAACAGGCGCCGCGTCCGCTGCTCCCCGCGCCCGCGGGGATGGTCCCGTTGCGCAGCTCGGCGGTCGTCAGGTTCGTTGCTGCTCCCCGCGCCCGCGGGGATGGTCCCTCGTCCTGTCGGGCCTCCTGGCGGCGGCGTGCCTGCTCCCCGCGCCCGCGGGGATGGTCCCGGCACTGTCCCGGCCTGATCCGGACCCGGCCCCTGCTCCCCGCGCCCGCGGGGATGGTCCCGATCCAGCTCATGTTCGTCCTCTGTGCGCCGTCTGCTCCCCGCGCCCGCGGGGATGGTCCCTTGAAGGCGGCCGTGCCGGTGTCCGCCAGGGCCTGCTCCCCGCGCCCGCGGGGATGGTCCCCATGACGTGGTTTCTGTCGTCCGTGCCCGGCTCTGCTCCCCGCGCCCGCGGGGATGGTCCCAGCGTGTTCGCGCGGCGCATGCTGGACGACCACTGCTCCCCGCGCCCGCGGGGATGGTCCTGAGCAGTGGGCCGACTGACGTGGCGCTGCAGGCTGCTCCCCGCGCCCGCGGGGATGGTCCCTTCTTACGCGACAGTTCAGGGTCGACCCAGCGCTGCTCCCCGCGCCCGCGGGGATGGTCACTACACAGCATCCGCGTCACCCCGAATACGAGGGCACGTACGATCGCGACGACTTCAAGCACTGGAACGCGGGTGCGAACCCGGATGACAGCTGCGACACCCGGCCGTGTCGTCACGGGGCACTGGGCGGCCTATCAGTCAAAGCCACGCATACGGCATGAGCGCTTTCAGCCACACCCAGGCCCCTGGGTCTCCCGATCGTACGAAGGACCGGAATCAACCCGCCAACAAGGTAAGGGAGCGCCGTAGTTGGCCAACCCGGATACGGTCTCTCGACTGAGGCGATTACTTCGACGTGTGCTTCTGCGCCGCCGTCCAGGGCCCCTCGGTCGCCTTCAGCCGCTGCATCGCCGTCAGCCGGACGGCGAAATACACGGCGGCCGCTGCGGCGGCGACGTCCAGGACGTCGGCCGCCATGTACTGCATCACGGCGACCCGCACTTCCGCGATGGACTCGGCGTCTTCGTAGCGCGACCCGGCGTACCGGCCGAAAAGGGTGCTGGAAACAAACAAGCCCCACCACACGTTCACTGGCCAGATCGATGTCCGATACGGCTCGCCATCGGTCGGCAGCGGTGTACCGGCCCCCCACATGTCGACGGCGATGCGGTACGGCATCCAGAAGTTCACCAGCGGGACGAACCAGCCTGCGATGGCCCAGCCGGGCCCCCTGCGGAACCGATCCGGTGCCAGCAGCCCGGTGTTGCGGCGCATCCGGAAGAACCAGACGACGAAGAGGACCGCGCAGGGCAGATACACGGTGCCCTGAACGTTCCCGGCCGTCTGATACAGCGAGTACGCGGCGTCCAGGTCCTGCGGAGCCGTGGCAACGTCATGGCCCTCGTCGGTCAGCGTGTGGATCCGGGCCCCGGCGAACACAGCGAACAGATCACTGAGGGCGACGACCCCGAGCAGCGCCGACATTGCGGCCAGAAGGCCGCGCGACGAACGCGGCACCCCGCCGGGCAGCAGGGGACGCGGACGGAGATCACTGGATGAGGACATGACTATGGCCCCCCACGGGCGAGGAAACGGAACGGCCCGCGGAAGAACGCGCGCTGCAGCACGATACGCCCAGCAAGCGTTCCAGTGCATGTCAATCCACAGTCGGTGGTATGGACGCTGGGCCGCCGAAAAGCCCACGACCGCCTGCGGAATCAACGTCGATGAGGGTCACCGACGAAATTCATCTACCTGGGGTTCTAGTGTGATGCGCCAGAAATCCCGTGGTTAATTATCTCCGGTTTCAGCTGTTGGGTGGGGTGATCCTGCCGAGGTAGTCGGCGAGGGACTTGAG
>NZ_JBHWJT010000043.1:0-52457 GCF_042731325.1 Streptomyces sp. NPDC059866
TTCGGCGAGGGCGGCGGTGGTGCCGATGGCGTCGGCGGTCTGGGTGAGGAAGCCGATGCCGCGGGGGCGGGCCCAGGCGTCGACGGTGGCCTGCAGTTCCCGGGCGCGGTCCACCTGGCCCCGCAGCGCGGCCAACAACCCCAGATACGCACGGGTGTGATGAGCGAGCAACAGGTATCCGTGGGACGTCGTCAGCTCCAGGCAGCGCTGTCCGGTGCGTTCGGCCTCGTCCCACTCGCCGACCGTCATCTGGTCCAGCATGATCAGGTGCTGCGTGGTCATGCTGTTGCGCACGAAGCCCGTCTCGGCCTCGCGGTCCACGGTGCGCTGGAGATGCGGCCGGTACTGGCTGAGGGTGTCCACGTGGTAGGCGGCGACCCCCAGCCGGGTGATGTCCCAGGGCTCCATGTCCGCAAGCCGGGCGAACTCACGCTCCACTCTGTCCCCTACCTCGGCACCGTGCCGGACCACGTCGCCCCACGCGTCGCGGTAGATCAGCGAGCGCGACGAGGCCAGATCGCCCAGTGAGCCGAGCAAGACGCGGGTCTCCTCCCACTGCGCCGGGTCACCGGCGTACTGGTCGATCGCCAACAGCAGGTTCACGAGACGTGTGAGCACCTCGGACGCCTTGTGCGGTTCGCGGTCGAGCAGGTTCTCGATCGCCGCGGTCACCCGGCGGTGCGAGTGCTGTACGTCTCCGTCCTCGAAGAGCGCCATGTAGGCCGAGGTGACCACGGCGGCCGGGGACTCGGCCGTGCCCGGTGCCCGGTCGGAGCGGACGAGCTGCTGCGCCTGGTCGAAGAGCCCCGCGTGTCCGGCGACGAAGGCCGCGTCGCCGAGCCTGCGGGAACGGTCCTCGTGGTTCTCGCTGAGTTCCGCGGCGCGGGTCAGCCAGGCCACGGCAGCCACCGCGCCGCCCCGCCGGGTCGCGGACTCGGCCGCCGCCTCCAGGGCGGCCGCCACCTCTTCGTCCGGGTCGACGGTCGAGGCCGCGAGATGCGTGGCCCGCCGCTCGACGTCGTCGCGGTGCACGTGGGCGAGGGCCGCGTGCGCCGCGCGCCGCTCATTGGGCGTGGCCATCTGGACGACGGTGGAACGTACGAGCGGGTGCCGGAAGGCGAACTCGCCGCTGAGCGGGTCGACGTCCAGCAGACCGCAGGCCACGGCCTCGTCGGCGTCGCGCATGCGGTAGCGCCCCAGACCGGGTGCGGGCGCCGTTCCGGATGTCGCTCCGACACCGTCGAGAGCACCGCGCAGCAGCTCCTCACGGACGCCGTCGCTGAGCTTTCTGACACGTGTGCCGTATACGTGCTGGAGGCGTCGGGGCAGCGGCAGTGAGGCATCGTGGAGTCCGAGGACTCCGGCGGTCGCGAGTCCCGCGTGACCGACGCGGACGTGGGCGGGCAGTTCGAGCAGGGCCAGCGGGTTTCCCTGGGCCTGGTCCAGCACCAGCCGGCGGACAGCTGTGTCCAGGTCCGGGTGGCGCAGGTCCAGAAGCTGTCGGGCGGCCGTGTCCGACAGGGCTCTGACGGGCAGTTCGGGCAGGGCGGCGGTGTCGAAGCCCGATGTGATGTCCGAGCGCAGTCCGACCACGAGCTTCATCGAACTGCCGGTGAGCCGGCGACCCACGAAACCGATCACCGCGATGCTGGAGGCGTCCAGCCACTGGCCGTCGTCGAGGACCAGCAGCAGCGGCTTCGCCGAGGAGGCCAGGGACAGCAGGTCGAGGACGGCGATGCCGACCGACATGACCGACGGCGGCTTCCCGGCGCTGCGGCCGAAGGCGGTGTCGAACGCGGTGCGGTGCACTTGGTCCAGACCGTCGACGGAGGGCAGCAGGGAGTGGAACAACTGGTGCAGACCGGCGAACGGGAGCCCGGACTCCGCCTCGACCCCGGCGGCCCGGACCACCTCGTGGCCTGCCTGCGCCGCCACTTGGGCGACATGGTCGAGCAAGGTGCTCTTGCCCACACCCGTCTCCCCCTTGAGGACGAGGGCCTGACCTTCGGCGGCCGTCACGAACGCGGAC
Organism: Streptomyces sp. NPDC059866; assembly: GCF_042731325.1. Classification (NCBI taxonomy): domain Bacteria; kingdom Bacillati; phylum Actinomycetota; class Actinomycetes; order Kitasatosporales; family Streptomycetaceae; genus Streptomyces; species Streptomyces sp. NPDC059866. The sequence goes on from NZ_JBHWJT010000043.1 coordinate 2,030, forward strand.
AACCGCCCTCGTTCGCCGTTCCGGCCGATCATCGTCACGAGCGACGCCACGGCGCCTCACTCCCCTCACCAACGAACCAGCCACATGTGTACACGCTTCGAGCCTATGTGTGCGGAGCCCTGCTTTCGCGGCGAAGCAAGCCGCTGGGCACAAGTTCGGCTCGCTCCGGCTCCCCGGTCTCCGCCGGATGCGGGGCACGGCGGCTCGGGATGCCGATGCCGCGCACATACGTGTCGACCGCCACGTCGGCCGCCTGCCCGGGGCTCAGGTGTGCCAGCTGATGCGCTGCCAGGTTCACCAGCTCGGGCAGCAGCGGCCTCGCCCATCCCTCCGGGAGGCCGGGGCGCAGGAGGCCTTCGTCGGTGGCGCGCCGGAGGAAGGCGTCGACCTCGCGGACGGACGCGTCGCGGCGTGGGTGAATGGTGTCGTCGGCGAGCATGCGGGCGAGGTCGACGGGCCAGGTGCGGTTGACGGCGATGATGTTCTCGACGTAGCGGTGCAGGGCGACGGCGACGGGTGCCTCCCGGAGCCGCGCGTCCTCGATGGCGTGCTCGATGGCGGTAAGGCGAGATTCGTAGATGGCCGCCAGAAGGTCCTCGCGCGAGGCGAAGCGTCGGTAGACCGTGCGCCGGTCCACACCCGCCTCGGTGGCGATGCTCGCGATGCTCGCGATGCTCGCGGCGGGGTCGGCGGCGAGCATACGTGCTCCGGTGGTCAGGACGGCTTCCAGGTTGCGCGCAGCGTCGGCTCTCATTCCTTAAGAGTACCTCTGATGTAGAGAATCACATCCTTGCAGCCACTTCAATGCGCACTTAATGAATGGAAGTGCTACATTGGAGTGACAGTTGGATGGCGCACCGGAAGAGAGAAAGCACATGATCATCTACGACCGGCTTTTCATCGGAGGTACCTGGGCCGAGCCGGGCAACCCGGAGCTGCTCGACATCGCCTCCCCGCACGACCGGTCGGTGGTCGGCCGTGCCGCGCAGGCACAGCCGGCGGACGTCGACCGCGCGGTCGCCGCGGCACGGGCCTCCTTCGAAGCGGGCGAGTGGCGTCTGACCCCGCCCGCGGAGCGCATCGCGGTCCTGCGGCGGTTCAACGCACTGCGCGAGGAGAACGCGGAGAAGATCGCACACCTGATCTCGCTGGAGAACGGCTCGGCCGGCTGGTTCACCCGCGCCGGACAGCCCGGCCTGACCCGGCAGGCGAACGCCTACCTGAAGGCGGCGGAGGAGTTCGGCTGGGAGGAGACGCTTCAGCCCTCCGACCCGGCCTCCCCGGTGCGCAGTGTGGTGCGCCGCGAGGCGGTCGGCGTCGTGGCCGCGGTGATCCCGTGGAACTCGCCCTTCTCCTCGGCCACTTCGAAGATCATCCCGGCCCTGGTCGCCGGCAACTCCGTGGTCCTGAAGGTCTCCCCGGAGAACTCGCTGAGCATGGGCTTCCTGGCCGAGCTGCTGGAGCAGGTGGGCCTGCCCGAGGGCGTGATCAGCGTCCTGCCCGCGGACCGGGAGACCAGTGAATACCTGGTCTCGCACCAGGACGTCGACAAGATCGCCTTCACCGGCTCGACGCGAGCCGGCCGCCGCATCGCCGCGATCGCCGGCGAGCAGCTCAAGCGGGTCAGCCTGGAGCTGGGCGGCAAGTCCGCCGCCATCATCCTTCCCGACGCCGACATCGAGAAGGCCGTCGCGGGCGTGAAGTTCGGCTCCCTGCTCAACAACGGCGAGTCCTGCATCGCCCAGACCCGGATCCTGGCCCCGCGCAGCCGGTACGAGGAGGTCGTGGCCGCGCTGAAGGACCTGGTGGAGTCGCTCAAGGTGGGCGACCCGAACGACCCCGACACCTTCATCGGCCCGATGATCCGCCCCGACCAGCAGGAACGGGTGCGCAACTACGTCCAGCTCGGCATCGACGAGGGCGCCCGCCTCGTCACCGGCGGCCCGCAGATCCCCGAAGGCCTGGAGAAGGGCAACTACGTCACGCCCACCGTCTTCGCCGACGTCGACAACTCCATGCGGATCGCGCAGGAGGAGATCTTCGGCCCGGTCCTGGTGGTCATCGCCTACGACGACGAGGACGACGCCGTCCGCATCGCCAACGACTCCGAGTACGGCCTCTCCGGCGGCGTCTGGTCCTCCGACGAGGAACACGCCCTGGCGGTCGCCCGCCGCGTCCGCACCGGCACCATCACGGTCAACGGCGCATCCATCGCCTTCGACGGCCCGTTCGGCGGCTTCAAGGCCAGCGGCATCGGCCGCGAGTACGGCGCGGTCGGCCTCGGCACCTACACCGAGTACAAGACCATCACCGTCTGACCCCCGACCTTGCGAGCGCTCCGACCCCTCGCACGACACAGAACGACCGCCGACGGCGGCAGGTGGCCCAATCACCTGCCGCCGTCGGCAGTCGTTCCCGCTCGGAGCGCCGCGTTGTCGGCGGCCCCGGGGGAGTCCGTGCTGCGCGACCGGTCCGCACTGTGACCGGCGCCACCCCTTTTTGGACTTGCCGGTCCATTCTGGTTGGCGCATGATGACTGGACCGAACAGTCCATAAGGAATCGGAGCGCCTCGGTGATGTTCGCATCACCGGCAGGCTGATCGCCAGCCCTCGGCGGACGCGCATGACGTCGGAGACGGACGGGCCGGGCGCTGCGGAGACCCGCACATCATGGGAAGAAGGAAGATCGATCATGGAAACTGTTGAGCGCCTCGGCATCACTGAGGAACTCCGCCGTCTGATGGCCCGCTACGTCCGCTACGCGGATCACCAGCGCTGGGACGACCTGGCGAACCTGTTCACACCTGACGGCACGTTCACCCCGCACAAGCCGGACGGAACGGTGTGGCTGCGCATGAACGGCCGGGACGAGATCGCCGCGACGGTCGGCTCCAGCGGCGGCCCCGGTGTCACCCTGATCCACCACCTGTTCTCTGACGAGATCGACGTCGACTCGGGGACCACCGCCCGCGGCGTGTTCGCGATGGAGGACATCGTCACCCGGCCCGAGGGTGCCGAGGTGTCCGAAACCATTCCCTTCAGGGGTATGCACGGCTTCGGCCACTACCACGCACGTTTCGTCAAGATCGATGGTTCCTGGCGGATCGCCGAGCTCAAGCAGACCCGAGTCCGTCTGGACTTCACCGCCTGACCGCGCCCCTTCGCTTCGCCCGGAGGCGGGCAACCCGACCGGCCGCGGCGCGACTTCGCCCCCCGTTACCTGCCTACCGAGTAACAACCTCTCTTTCATTCCCACACGAAAGCAGCATTGACATGAGCAACAGCAACAAGCCCGCCGCGCTGGAGCCGTACACCATCGACGTCCCCCAGGACGTCCTCGATGACCTCAAGGACCGCCTGAAGAAGACCCGTTTCTTCGACGACCTGGACAACGAGGAGGAGTACTACGGCATCAGCACCGCATACCTGAAGCCGCTCGTGGAGTACTGGGCGGACGGCTTCGACTGGCGTGCGCAGGAGAAGCGGCTGAACTCCTACAACCAGCACAAGGTCGAAATCGACGACACACCCGTGCACTTCGTGTACGAGCGCGGCAAGGGCCCGAACCCGATCCCGCTCATCATCAGCCCCGGATGGCCGTGGCCCGGCGAGTTCAGCTATGCGCTCATCGGCCCGCTGACGGACCCCGCCGCCCATGGTGGTGACCCGTCCATCTCGTTCGACGTCATCATCCCGGACCTGCCCGGCTTCGCCTGGTCCACCCCTGTCGGCAGGGGCGATCTGAACTACTGGAAGATCGCCGACATCCTGCACAAGCTCATGACCGAGGTGCTGGGCTACGAGAAGTACGGGGCGGCGGGTTCCGACTACGGTGCTCTGGTGACGAGTGCGCTCGGCCACAAGTACGCCGACAGCATCATCGGCCTGCACTACGGCCACGACATGCCTCCGGGGCAGTTCGCCAACGAGCGGTTCTGGGATCTGACCGACGGCAACAAGATCCCGGAGGACGCCTCGCCGGAGCTGCGGGAGGGCTTGGAGAACTTCGTCAACACGTATGCCTCGCACGTCGCTGTCCACATGCTGGACGGCTCGACCCTCACCCACGGTCTGAACGACTCTCCCATCGGGATGCTCGCCTGGCTGCTGCGGCGGTGGAAGAAGTGGAGCGACAAGCGGGGCAACTTCGAGGAGGCTTTTCCCCGCGACTTCATCCTCACCCAGGCCACCATCTTCTGGGTGACGCAGTCCATCGGCACCTCGATCCGGATGTACCGCAACGCGGTGCGCCACCCGTGGGTGCCCTCCCACGACCGCCAGCCCGTCGTCGAGCCGCCGGCCGGCTTCACCTTCCTGCTCGGCGACGCCTACCCGCCCGCCATCAACACCGTCGAAGAGCGCATCGCCCTCTTCGAGAACGGGCCGACGCGCAGTTCCTTCAACGTGGTCAACGCCAACGCCCACATGAAGGGCGGCCACTTCGTCCACTACGAGAACCCCGAAGCGTTCGCCTCGGACCTCGTCGAGACCTTCCGCAGGATCGGTGGCTGACCCTGCAGGCGACGGGCCTCCTGCTCCGATTCCGGAGCAGGAGGCCCGTCGCTGTCAGAACCCCGGCACCGGTCGCCCGCGCAGCCGGTCGAGATGTGCGACATCGTCGGGACGGGTCGTCCAGACCACATGATGGCTGCCCACCGAGCCATGCTCCACTGCGGGCAGGGGCCCTGTGGCAACGTCCGGAAACCTTATGGCCGGCCACCGCAGTGGGGCTGGAGGCGCCGCTTTCTCGCCCGCTGCCGAGGACGGAACACCTCAGCAGCAGACCCACGCCCAGCACCACGCCGGCGCTCAGCACCCCGCTCCGATAACGGAGTCAGCCGACACATGTGCAGCGCCGCCACGTCGTCGGTTCCTTGACAGAGACACCTGATACGACGATCCTCGTAACCCGTTAGAGCGGTGATACGTGGTGGGTGTGTGCACATGTATCTCACACGCTCCGGATCGAACGCGAGGAAACGACATGATCAGCAGACGGAGACTGACCCAGGCCATGGCGGCGGCAGCGGCGACCGGAGCCGCCGGTCTCACCGGGGCGGGTCAGGCGTCGGCACGCACGGACACGGCGCCGACCGGGCGGATCGCACGCGATCTGGGGCCGGTGCGCCATACCCGTACCGATGTCCTCGACATCGCATATCACGACGTGGGCCCGGCCCACGGCAAGCCCGTGATCCTTCTGCATGGCTGGCCCTTCAGTCCCGTCGGCTCCTACGCCGAGGTGGCGCCCGCGCTCGCTCGGCGCGGCTACCGCTGCTACATCCCCTACCTGCGCGGCCACGGAGAGACCCGGTTCCTCCGCGACGACACCCTTCGCTCCGGCGAGCAGGCGGCGCTCGGCGCGGACCTGATCGCCTTCATGGACGCCCTGCGCCTTCCCCGGGCCCTGTTCGCCGGATACGACTGGGGCGGGCGGGCCGGTGACGTCGCCGCGGCTCTGCGGCCGGAGCGCTGCACCGGCGTGGTCTCCGTGAACGGCTACCTCATCCAGAACCTCGCCGTCGCCCAGGAGCCGCTGGCGCCCGCGCTCGAGGAGGGGTACTGGTACTTCTTCTACTTCCTCACTGAGCGGGGGCGGAAGGGGCTCCAACGCAACCGGGAGGACCTGGCACGGGTCGTCTGGCACCGCAACTCGCCCCAATGGCAGTTCACCGAGGTCGAGTTCGCGCAGGCGGCGGAGCTGTGGACCAACCCGGACTACGTCGACGTCGTGATCCACAGCTACCGGCACCGCCTGGCCGCGGCCCCCGGCGATCCCCGTTACGCGGAACTGGAGAAGCGGTTGCTGGAACAGCCGAAGATCACCGTTCCTGCCGTCACCCTGGACGGACAGGCCGACGGCGTCATCCCGCCGACCGACGGGACCGGCTACGCCGCCCACTTCTCGGGCCCTTGGAAGCACCATGTTGTCCCGGGGGCCGGACACAACCTCCCTCAGGAGCGGCCCGAAGCCTTCACCGCCGCGATCCTCGAAGTCGACGCCATGAGGTGACCGATCCGCGCCCCGACGTTCGTCACCGATTTGACGGGCGGCGAGTGGAAGGGCGTGCTGATAGCAGTCCAGGGCAACAACCAGGACGCCATCCACGATCGACGAAGTAGAGCACGGGCATGCACAAGGGGCTCACCGCGGAAGCCGCCGAGGCGGCGGTACGACACGCGCGATTCGGCAGGCTTCCCGAGCGCATCCGCTTCGAGGACATGACCGAAGAGGTCGAGGCCACGCCGGCCGACGGGGTCAACGCATCGTACGACCCCGCGGGCTCGTGGAAGTTCTACTCGTGCCTCGCCCTCGACCTGGGACTGTAGACACCCGGCAGACACGGACACCCCTTGTGCGCGGACGACTGCATACGCTGCAGAGCCACGTGTTGACATGACCGGACTCTGTGTACCGCCCCAAGGGCTCCATGCGATCGCAGCACTTGGAGACAGCAGCCCGATGAACGACCTGGACCGCCCAGCCTGCCTTGCCCCAGAGCACGGCTGATCGGGCGGGACGGGGTCTCGACTTCCCACGGTCCCGCTTCAGCGGCTCCGCGATCCACGGCGCGACGCTCCTGCTGACCGGCGAGGCCGGCACAGGCAAGGCCGTCCTGCGTCCGGCTGCGCTCTCGTAGAAGCCCTGTTCACCCTGATCCTGTTGTGCTCGTACAGCGGCGATCCACAGAAGTTGCCACCGCTGTTCCGGGCCCCTCGACCGGCTCACCCCCGCACCTCCCGACCTGCTGTGGGTGTGCGCGCAGAGGTTCGCCGACCTGGCACGCACCGCGCCCGGCCGCCGGTACCTGGCCGCACTGCCGCATCTGTGCCCGGACTACCACCAGGCGGGCCGCTGGGCCGAGGCCGCGCTGCTGGCCGGAGAGGGGCTGGCCCTGTGCGAGGAGTACGGCTGCCGCTTCTTCGCCTGCAAACTCCAGTTCGTGCAGGCGCTTGTGGTCAGGGCGCGGGGCGACGGGCGTCGATACGTCGGAGAGGCAGAGGGCCCAGGGACGGACCGGCTCTGGGGATGGCCAGCCCGCCCTCGGATGCTTTCGGTCGGTCCGACCGTCAGTCGGTGCGCCCGCGGAAGGTACGGCGCACGTCGTCGACCCAGGCGTCGGGTACTTCCCAGAACACGAAGTGGCCTCCGCCCGGGTGTGCGGTGACGTTGACGCGGTTGAACCAGGGCGCCCGGGGGCTGCCCAGGAAGTCCTGGACCCGGTTCTCGGTGGTCACGCCAGGCGGGTTCTCGTACCCGACCAGGGTGATGCCGGTGGGTGCCTGAACGGGCGGGGTGAGGTCGTGGGACGGGGTCCACGGGTAGCGGTTGGCGTTGGCGTACATCCGCATCGATGTGCTGATCGAGTTGGTGGCCCAGTAGATCGTCGCGTTGGTGAGAATGTCGTCCTTGCTGAAGACGTTCTCGACGTTGCCGTCGTTGTCGCTCCAGTTCGTCCACCGTTCGAGGATCCAGGCCAGCATGCCGGCCGGGGAGTCGCTCAGCGCGTGACCGAGGGTGCTGGAGTCGAGCATGTGCACGGCGACGTGGGCGACGAAGCGCTTCTGGAAGGAGAGGATCCCGGCGCGGATGTCCTCGGGCGTGCCCTCGGGGATCGTCTTACCGCCGGTGAGGTCCCAGGCCCGGTCGCCGTTGAACATGTTCAGCGGGATCGGTGAGCCGACGTGGATGGCGTACAGCGATTCGTAGTACTTGTGGCCGAGTTGAGCGGTGACCATGGAACCCAGGTCGGAGCCGGTGGCTGCGTACTTCTCATGGCCGAGGACTTCCGTCATCAGCTTGTGGAACAGGTCGGCGGCCTTCCAGAAGTTCATGTCCGGGTTGTCGGGCAGGGGCGTGGACCAGCCGAAGCCGGGCGTTGAGGGGACGATGACGTCGAACGCCTCGGCCGGATCTCCGCCGTGGGCACCCGGATCGGCGAGCTTGTCGATGACCTTGGTGGCCATCGCGACGGTCCAGGGCCAGCCCTGGAAGAGCAGCATCGGCTTCGGATCGGGGCCGACACCGGCCCTGCGCATGAAGTGGATGGGCACGCCGTCGACTTCGACCTGGTATTGCTCGTACTGGTTGAGCTCGGCTTCTGCCTCGCGCCAGTCGTATCCGTCGATCCAGTAGTCGATCAGTTCTTTCAGGTACTGGCCGTCCACGCCGTAGTACCAGTCGCGATTTCCGGCGTCCACGGCGTAACGGGTGCGCTGCAGACGCTCCTTGAGGTCGACGAGTACCTCGTCGGGGACGTGGATGGTGGTGGGGGTCAAGGGGAAGGGCTTGCTTGACATGCGGGAGTCTCTCTCGGGTGATGAGGCGTGGCCGGGGTGGCTCCGGGTCAGGGAACGATCTTGAGCCGCAGCCGGGTGAGCTCGCAGTCGGAGATGCGCCACTCGCTGTCGACCTTGCGATACGTGTCGTGGTAGTGACCGAAGCCGTGCAGGAAGGAGTAATGGGCCTCGCGGTCGTGGTAGATCCGGTCCTCCATGGCCCACACCCCTTGAGCAGTTGTGTCCGAGGTGAATGTGACCTCGTGTGTGGACAGGTGGTGGATGGGCTGGCCTGCCCCGACACGGCCGCCGATGGTCTTCGCGAATTCGGCGGCGGCGACTTCGTCGGCGAGTGTGCCGTCGACATCGCGGAATCGCATGACGGCGTCGTCAGTGAAGACTCCTGCCATCTTCTCCCATTGCCTGGTGTCGGCGTACCGGACGTAGCGGGCCCTCAGTTCGCGGATTTGGTCGAGGTCGGTATGCGTCGTGACGGTCATGTATCCGCCCTCCTTCGCCGAGATGTGTCTATTGCCTAACAGATGTGTCTTGTCCGTGTACTCAGCCATACGACTGCCGGTGGCACATGTGAGGGGTGGGTTGAGCTTCGGCCGCTTTCTCAGGAACGGGGTACCGGAGCGGTGCTTTCCGCGGTCTGGTCCGCGCCGATGTGCATGTCCTGCGACTCGTTCTCCTGGTGGCCGGTGGGTATCAGCAGGCACGAGGTGAGTCCGACGACCGCGGCGACGGCCAGTACCAGGAACACCGCGACCCAGCCGCCTTCGCTCGGGTATCCGTCCGCCCGCGCGGTGGAGGCGAGAATCGTGGTGACGACGGCTGCGCCGACCGCACCGCCGATGGTGCGGATGTTGGCGTTCATTCCGCTCACGGCACCTGTGTGTTCGGCGGGCACCGCGTGCACGACGAGCGCCGACAGTGCGGAAAGGCCGACGCCGAATCCAATGCCGCCTATCGCCATGGTGAGAGCGATTTGCCATGGTTCTCCGTGGAAAGCCGCCAGCAGCAGGAGGCTGACCACGACGGGTACGGAGCCAAGGATGAGCAGCGCCTTGGCCGGTATTCGGGTGGCGAGCGGACCGGTCACGACCCCGCTCGCGAACTGAGTGAGCGTCACCGGAAGGAACAGCAGGCCGGACATGGTGATCGACTTGCCGAGCCCGTACCCGGTGGCCGTGGGCACCTGGAGGAAGGACGGGACGAAGCCGAAGACCGAGTAGAGGGTGAAACCGAAGAGGAACGAAGCCAGGTTCGCCGTCCACACAGGACGCATCCGGAAGACGCGCATGTCGATCAAGGGGTGGCGGGACCGGTTCTCCCACCAGACCCACAGCGTCCCGACCGCGAGTGCCCCGGCGAGCAGGCCGAGCGTCCGCCCGGACAGCCACCCCCAGTCCTGGCCGAGGCTGAGCGGCAGCAGCAGGAGGACCAGAGTGCCGGCCAGCGTCACGGTGGCACCCACGTTCAGTCGTCCAGCGGCTGTGGCGCCGCTGGACCGCGGCAGGAAGAAGAACACGGCTATTGCGACGAGCCCATTGGCGATGGCGGGAAGCCAGAACAGCCAGGCGACACCCAGAGAGGAGACGATGGGGCCGGCCACCAGTACCCCGAGTGCCCCGCCGACGGAGCTGACGGCGGCGATCGTGCCGACCGCGGTGCCGACCTGGCGTCGGGGCACCAGGTCGCGTACCAGGCCGAAGGCCAGGGGCAGTGTGGCACCGCCGGCGCCCTGGAGGACGCGGGCGAGGACGAGCACGGGGAGGCTGGTGGCGAGGGCGCCGATCACGCTGCCGAGAGCGAGCAGGGCGAGGACCGCGACGAGTACGTGGCGCTTGCCGACCTGGTCACCGACTCGTCCCAGCACGGGTGTCAGGACGGCGCTCGAGAGCAGGAAGCCGGTGAGTACCCACCCCACTCCGAGCTGGCTCGTGTGGACGTGATCGCGCAGCGCCTCCAGACCGGGGTTCACCACGGACTGGACCAGGGCGTACGAGACCGAGGCGACCGATAGAAGCGTCAGCGAAGCCTGCGCCCCTTCCGCGCGGAAGGGGCGCGTCCGGGGTGGGGGGTCGGGGGAGCGCTCCAAAGCAGGATTGGATGGCATGGTCCAATCTTGACTCGCCAAAATAGGACCGTCAAGTCCAATCTTGCGGTCGGGCCTACGCGGTGCCCACGGCCGCAGGCTGCAACGGGCTGATCGCCGCGGTCAGGGCCGCGTCGAGATAGTCCGTGCGCCCCGTCCCCTGGAGCATCACGACACCCCCCTGTACGGCCGCCAGGATGCTCCGCGCCCGTCGCCGTACGGCTTCCTCTTCGTCGGACGTAACTGCCTTCACGCCGCGTACGAGAGCTGCCTCCCATTCGTCGTAGAGAGAGGTGACGATCGAGCGGGCCTGGGGCGAGGACTTGCCCAGTTCGGCAGTCAGGCTGCCGAGGGGGCACTTCTGTCCCAGTTCCGTGTAGTGGTCGAGTACTGCCTGCCGCCACCCCTGCCAGGACTCCCACGTGGAGAGATCGCCGAGATGCGGCTGCTGCGCCTCGAGGACCTGCCCTGCCTCGTACTCGGCCACGGCGGCAAGGATGTCGGCCCTGCCCTCGGGAAAGTAGTGGAACAGCTGGCTCTTGCTGGTGGCCGTGGCTGCCCGCACGTCGTCGAGCGTCGTCTCGGCAGCCCCCTTGTCCCTGGTCAGCATCGCCGCAGCGACGATGATGCGGTGTCGGGTAGCTCTGCCCTTGGCGGTCATTCCCTTGTTCATCTCATCATCATCCCACTTCTTTGGACCCTTCGGTCCACCTCTGGGGTGAGCGTGGCGAGCCCGTGGGCGGCGGCGAGATCGACGATCTCCGTTCCCGGCTCGCCCCGGCAGCCGGATACTCCAGGGGAGTCCCTGGACGTGCGCCTCGAGCTTCTCGCCGAGCAGGCCGATCTCCGCCTTGTCCGGTGCGGGAGCGATGCTCGTGATCCCGTTCAACGCGGGAATCTGCGAGCCGGTGATCGCCAGTAGAGCACCACCGGGACCGCGCTCACGAAAGCCGTTCGGAAGAACCCCGGCAAGTGCCTCCACCGCCTGAAAGGCCCCAGCGGCCTGGGAAACCACATCGCCGTCGGTCATACGTGTGAATATGACGCGCGAGAAACGTGTGAGATGTGTACGGTTTTCGGCCTCGGACGCGCCCCCGTTTGAACGCGCCCGAGGAGCAGAGCCTTCTGGACTTGCTGGTCCAAAAAATTCTTCCTACGCTCGACGACATCCGACACACACAGACAACGACCCTGGAGGCCCTTGACATGGCTGCCACCGACAACGACGTACTCGTCCGCGACTTCGTGAACACCTTCAACACACAGGATGCCGACGCCCTCGCCCCGTTCCTGGCCGACGACGTCGTCTTCACCGCCTACGGCGACTCACCGGTCAAGGGCCGCGACGCGGTCATCGCCCTGTGGAAGGGCGTCTTCGCGAACTTCGCACAGATCAAGTTCGAGACCGTGCACCAGGCGGTGAACGGTGACGTCGTCATCGCCGAACAGATCCACGGACTCGCCCTGCCCGGCGGGAAGCTCGCCCCGGTGATGAACATGGCGATCTACGAGTTCCGCGACGGCAGGATCGCGGCCTGGCGCGACTACACCAACCCCGCCTACGCATCCACCCTGCTGCAGGCCTGAGCGGACCAGTCTCTCCGATTGCATCCGCCGGTCATCCGGCGGTCGTACCGACAGAAAGAGGTGTGCGCCATGCGCGCTGTAGTAGTGGAAGAGCTGGGCGGACCGGAAGTACTCCAGCTGAAGGAATGGCCCGACCCCGAGCCAGGGCCGGGCGAACTGGTGGTGGACGTCGACTTCTCCGGTGTCAACTTCATGGACACCGGCACCCGTACCGGATTCGCAGTGCCCGGCAACCCGCCCTTCGTCCCCGGGGTCGAGGGCGCCGGCCGGGTCACCGCCATCGGTGAGGGCGTCAGCGGCTTCGCGATCGGCGACCGGGTGGCCTGGGTCTCCGTCTACGGCAGTTACGCCGAGAGGATCGCGGTCCCCGCCGCCCAGGTCGTCCCGGTCCCGGACGACATCTCCAGCGACGTCGCCGCCGCAACGATGATGCAGGGCCTCACCGCGCACCACTTCGTCACCGAGTCCGCACCCCTGGCCGAGGGCGAGACCGCGCTCGTGCACTCCGCCGCCGGCGGTGTGGGGCGCATCGTCACCCAACTGCTCAAGCTGCGCGGCGCGCGCGTGATCGGCCTGGTCTCCCGTGAGGATAAGGTCCAGGCCGCGAAGGCGGCGGGTGCGGACGAGGTCCTCGTCTCCTCGGGCGGTGACTTCGTGAACCGGGTCAAGGACCTGACCGACGGCGAGGGCGTACACGCGGTCTTCGACGGCGGCGGTGCCACCACGTTCTGGCCCTCGATCGAGTCCCTGCGACGGGTCGGGACGCTGGTCTACTACGGCCCGCTGATCGGCGACATCCCCACGGTGCGGCTGCTCGACCTGCCCAAGAGCATCAGGGTCACCTACGCAGTGTTCGCGGACCACATCCACAACCGGGAGCTGCTGCTCAAGCACGCCGGAGACCTGTTCGACAAGATCCGCGAGGGCAAGCTGCGGATCGACATCACCGAACGCTACCCGCTGGGCGCTGCCGAGCAGGCACACGCCGACATCGAATCGCGGCGCACCTCCGGCAAGCTCCTGCTCGATCCGAGCCTTTGAGCCGGCCACAGACACACCGGACAACGTCGCACGACGGCACGACGAGCCCCCGGAGAGCCCGGGGAAGAACTACAGCAAACTCCGGCAGGTGACACCCCGCCGGCCGGGACGAATCGATTGCGCGGAGGCCCCGGCCCCCTCCGGCTCGACGCCGACGCTCCGGGCCGCCTCAGACGGCGGCCAGGGAGCCCGACGGACGGCTGACCTGGACCAGGCCCGGCAGCTGCGGATGGAGGGTCGCGGGCAGTGCGGCGCGCACCGCCTCGATCTGCGGCTCGCGGGCCGGCGGTGTCGAGGCCGGGGCGAGCGGCAGGGGGTCGAGGATGCCGACGACGGTGAACCCGTGGCCGTCGATGTGGACCTGCCTGGACTCCTGACCGGTGCGCACCCGGTCGAAACCGAGGCGGGAAGCGGCGCGGAAGCCCAGGGCCACGGTCAGGAAGCGTGCCGTGGTCGGGGAGGGGAACGATCCCGAGCGGACGGCCCCATGGACCGCCCTGAGCAGGTTGGTACGAGGGGCCAGGACGCTGATGCCGGATGCGTCGGCCGGGTCGGCGCGGTCGGAACGCAGGACGGTCTTGCGGGTGTTGGCCACGGCGCTCGCGCTGGTCACCGGGCCGATGCGGGCGGCCATGGCGTCCGCGCCGGTGGGGAGGACCACCGGGGGAGACCGGCCTGTTCGGGGTCGTCGTCGGCGAGCACAACACCTTCCTGACATTCGGCCGCAAACCTGATGTCGCCCAGGTCACCCGCACGTACCTGCGGCCGGACTCAGATCCAGGTGTCGAGCCACATCCTGGCGCGCCAGTCGGCATACGGGATCGTCTGCCCGGTGTAGATCGGGAAGAGGTGGATGAAGTTCCAGGCGATGAGCAGGACCAGCACGCCTGCGGTCACCGCACCTCGTGTGCGGCGCTTGTCAGTCGCTCCCGGCGGCCCCAGCAGGGCTCCCAGCATCATCGTGACGGCCAGGCACAGGTACGGCACGAAGGCGACCGCGTAGAAGGAGAAGATCGTGCGGTCCTGGTACAGGAACCAGGGCAGATACCCGGCACCCACCGCACACAGGACGGCGCCGGAGCGCCAGTCGCGGCGCAGCGCCCATCGGTAGAGCAGGTACACGAGTGCGCAGCATGCCGACCACCACAGGAGCGGTGTTCCCAGGGCGAGGATCGCCTGTGAGCAGTCGGCCGTCGTGTGGCAGCCGTCCGTCCCGGGTTTCGGTGACTCGTAGTGGAACAGCACAGGGCGGCCCAGAACCAGCCAACTCCAGGGGTTCGACTCGTACTTGTGGGGGGTGTGCAGTCCCACGTTGAACCGGTAGACGCCGTACTCGTAGTGCCACAGGCTGCGCAGCGGGGCCGGGATCCAGGACCAGGTGCCGCCGTGGCCGTCCGCCCAGTGGCGTCCGTAGCCGTTGTCGGACAGGAACCAGCCGGTCCATGTCGCCAGATATGTCACGACGGCGACCGGAACCAGGGACAGCACCGACCAGCCGAGGTCCTTGCGCAGCACCGCCCGGTAGGGGCGGCATGCCCCGGCGACGCGGCGGGAGCCGACGTCCCACAGCAGAGTGAGGGTCACGAAGAAGGCGAGGAAGTACAGGCCGTTCCATTTGGTCGAGGCCGCCAGGCCCAGGAAGAGGCCGGCTGCGAGCCGCCAGGGACGCACTCCCGTCCCGGCATGGTCGCCGGTGTGTGCGTCCGGGCGTATGTGGCCGTCCTCGTCGACCGGCAGGGCTGCCGCGAGCCGGGCTCGTGCGTGGTCCCGGTCGATGAGCAGACATCCGAACGCCGCCAGCACGAAGAACATGACGACGAGGTCGAGCAGAGCGGTCCGGCTCATCACGTAGTGCAGGCCGTCCAGAGCCATCAGCGCTCCGGCCAGGCAACCCAACAGTGTCGAGCGGAACAGGCGGCGCCCTATGCGGCACAGCATCAGCACCGACAACGTGCCGAGGACCGCGGTCATGAAGCGCCAGCCGAACGGGTTGAGGCCGAACATCCACTCGCCGAGGGCGATCACCCACTTGCCCGTCGGCGGATGTGCGACGAAGGCGCCGGTGTCGGAGAGCGGGATCACCTGGGGATCGGTGAGGATCTGCGGGTCGGCGATCTTGCGGTCCGGCCAGGTGCCCTCGTAACCGAGCTGCAGCAGGGACCAGGCGTCCTTGGCGTAGTACGTCTCGTCGAACACAACCGCCCGCGGGCTGACCAGACGCCAAAACCGCAACAGCCCGGCCAGCAGCGCCACCAGCAGCGGCCCGCCCCATCCGGACCAGCGCGCCAGCCGGCCCGCCATTGCCGGGGAGAGGCCGAGCGTGCGCCACAGCCGTGACCCGGGCTCGGGAAACGGCACGACCAGGCGGTCGCGCACGGACGTACGCGGCCGCTCCACGTACCCGAACCGGCGCAGCCGCCGCTCCCAGGAGACCGCCCGGGGCTTCGCCGCCTGCTGAGGCTCGTCGGCCGGCGCGGGTGGGTTCTCATGAATCACGTAGTGAGCTTTCAATTCGTGGAGAGCAGGACAAGCGGGGATCAGCTGACCGGCGGGCGGTGGTTGAGGTCCGTGTCGGCGTCGGCGCTCCCTTGGCAGTGGAGGCGGGGCGGACCGTCGACGGTGTCAGGAACGACTCGGCAGAGGTGACGGGGCGGGGCTGAGGACCGTTGGACCTGTCCTGAGCGAAAAGGCCTGCCAGGACCATCAGCCCGACTCCAAGTCCGGCAACGGTCAGCACGGATCCGGTGGCCATCCAGGCCGTCCGGGTCTGCTGCCGGGCGTGGATGTCGGCTTGCAGGCGGTGTCGGTGACGGTCGTCGTAGGGCGGGTCCTCCTGACTGTCACGCATCATCCGTGCCAGCTCATGCTCGAAGTGATCCATGGCTCCTTCTTCACTCCACCGGCTCGACTGTCTCGGCCAGAAGCTGCCGCAACCGTGCAACGCCGCGTGCCGTGAGCGAACGGGCGGTACCCACCGGGCACCCCAGCACTTCCGCGACGTGCCGCTCGGGCAGATCCTGGTAGTAGCGCAGCACCACCGCAGCCCGCTGCCGCGCCGGCAGCGACGCCAACGCCGTCTCCAACCGGGTCCGCTCGTCCACGGCGGCGGTCTCATCCCCCACCCCGGGCGGATCGGGCAGCTGGTCGACGGGATGCTCGCCCCACCAGCGACGCCGCGCCGAGCGAGCCACGGCACGGACCAGGATCCTGCGCACATAGGCCTCGGGCGCCTGATCGGCCACCCTCGGCCACGCAAACCACAGCTTGACCAGCGCCTCCTGCAGCAGATCCTCGGCCCGGTGCCGGTCTCCGCCAGTGAGCAGCCGCGCCAGATGAAGCAACGCCGACCACCGAGCCGCCACGAACCGGTCGAACGCATCGGCCCGCAACTGCCCCATCAGCGTCGCCCCCTTGCCTCCCTGCCGAGCACGCCGGCCTCTACCGCGGACACGCCCCTTGTCACTACAACAAAGACACTGGCCCCTACCTCGCTATGCGCCCCCGCCATATGGCGTGGATCACACACACGCGAGCCTGACGGTGCGGAATGTCGGCCTTGCGGTACATGTCTGCCCAGCGGCATCGTGCATGTGTCCTTCCTCACTCCTTGAACGGTCGTGTGAACCCCGCACCGGCCCGGCTCCGGTTATCAGGCATGGGAAGCAATGAACTCACCGACAAGGTGGCGCAACTCATCGAGAAGCCGGGGTCGTTGAGCATCGTCCAGGCCGGCGATCCGGTGCTCCGGAAGAAGACCGCTTCCTACGACGGGCAGCTCGACGACGACATGCTGCAGCATCTGATCGCCAGGATGCGCGAGACGATGGAGCAGATTCACGGAGCTGTCGGACTGGCCGCGCCGCAGGTCGGGCTGCCGCTGCGGCTTGCGGTGCTGTCGACACCCGCAGAGTTCTCCGCCCGGTTGATCGAGCGCGGGCAACAGCCCGTGCCGTTCACCGTGCTGGTCAACCCTTCGTACAAGGCTGTCGGACGACCGCGGAGGGCGAGCTTCGAAGGGTGCCTGAGCGTGGACGGCTGGCAGGCCGTGGTGACTCGTCCCGACCGGATCAGGCTGACTCGCGAGGACGAGGCGGGACAGCGCCATGTGGAAGAGCATGCCGGGCTCGGGGCGCGGATCATGCAGCATGAGACCGACCACCTCGACGGGATGCTCTACCTTGACCGCGCCGAGCTGCGGTCCCTGTCCACGACGGAGCAGGCAGTGGTGCGGTGGGGTGCCAACGGTCTGGCTGACGCCGCCAAGCAGCTCGGCTTCCCGCTGCCGTAACGGACCTCTGGGACAGGGAGGGTGAACCGGGGCCGCCCTCTCAGAGCCAGCCGCGGCGGGCGGCCTGCCAGGCGAGCTACATGCGGGTCCCCGGCGCCGGCACGTGTCATCAGACTCTGGATGCGGCGCTGGACGGTCCTTCGGCTGAGGCCCATCTGCTGGACGCTGTCGCCCGCGGAGTCCCGGGCCGTGACGCGCAGCGTCACGTACGAGGCGCCGATCCGATGGCACGGGCGGTCCACCGTGGCCCGGAACGTGTCGTGGCCACGGTCGTGGACGTTCGCCGGACGCCAGGTGCGGCTGTCGTCGTACGAGATCTCGACCTGCACCTCGACCCGTGCGGGGCGGGTGCCCTGTCCTGGGCGCGGACGGTGACGTCCACGCCGTACGACCAGGCCCGGGTGATGGTGTTGTGGGCGTCGACCGGTACGGCGTAGTCGAGTTGGAGGAGGGGCAGCTCGGTGGGCTTGTCCCTGGAGGGCGAACGGAACGACCAGGTCGTCGCGGTCGCGTAGTCCCAGTCGGGGGAGGTGCGCGAAGTGTTCAGCTCCAGGCGGTAGTCGGCGGGGCTGGTCGGCACCTCGGCGTCCAGGCGGCCTTGGGACACCAGGGATGAGGCGTCGGAGGGGAGCACCGTCAGGCGCCCGTCCTGTTCGAAGGTGTGGAAGACGATGCCGTCGCGTCCGGGGCCCGGCCTTACCGAGGCCGTCTGCCGGCCCTCCGGGCCCTTGGCCACAGTCACGCTGTCGCCGGTGATCAGGCGGACGGTCGTCCAAGCGGGTGTGTCTCATCGGTTCCGTGCCTCTCCCGGCGCGCTGTGTGCCGTTCATCTGCGCGACAGAATCCGACGGCCGCGAGGCAGGTGTCACTCGATACCGGTGGCACAGCTGGGACATGTCATAAGGGCGACAGAGGACATGTGTAATTCGCGAAGTCGCCAATCACCGGCTTGACGGGTGACGGAACGGTTGCCATGATTACGTCACCGCCTCAACCGGTGACACGAAAAGTGTCCTGGTCGGCAGGCGCCCGAAGACCTTTCGACCCAGATGGGGAGCACTAGTCATGGCAGTCAGCTACACCGCCGTTGTCGACGTCGACGGAGAGGGCCGGAACGGCGGTCACGTCCGCTCCTCCGACGGTCTGCTGGAGACCGGCCTCGCCCTCCCCAAGGAGCTCGGCGGCGCCGGCACCGCGACCAACCCCGAGCAGCTTCTGGCCGCAGGCTGGGCCGCCTGCTTCCTCGGCGCTTTGCGCCGCGCCGCCACCATCCGCAAGATCCGGCTCACCAGCACCACCATCACCGCCGAGATAACCCTCACGCACGGCGACGACGGCGAGTTCTCCCTCTCCGCGGTCCTCAACCCGGTGCTCGGCGGTGTCGACCAGGCCACCGCCGAGGAGCTCGCGCAGGCCGCCCACCAGATCTGCCCGTACTCCAAGGCCACGCGCGACAACATCCCGGTCACCATCAACGCCAGCGCCGCCGCCTGACCCGTCCTCCTGGACCGCGGGTCCCGTGTTCCCCCTGCACGGGACCCGCCACCCCCTCAGCCGTACCCACACCGCCGACCGAAGAGCGAGGGCAGGACATGGCCTCCATGACGCACACATACGTACGGATCGCCCCGCAGCCTCGTTCGGATCGCGACTGCCTCCCCGGCGAGCGGCCGTCCCGAGACGCGGCAAGCTCCGAGGACCGTGACTGGCCGACGGACACGCAGGTGTGGAACTGGGCGGAGAGTGCGGCGCTGTCTGGGTACGGCCCGTCGGCCTCGAGCTTTCTCTGACCGGTGGAAGGACCGGTCCGGCACCGGATCATGCCGGACCGGTCACCCGGCTGCGAGGGGAACGTCAGTGGTGCCGTCCATGACGTGTGAGAACCCCCTCGACGGCGGCGGCCATCACGCTCTCACCCGTGGCGGTGGCACCCGAGCAGCTGACGTCCGTCAGCGTCGCGGACCGCGACCGCGCCACCAGCGAGGGGTAGTTCTGGTGGGAACGCAGACAGGTCGCGTCGGCCTGGGTGGGCACGAGTGGTGCGGAGGCGTACGAGTCACCGAGGGCGACGTAGTCCACCTTGTGTCAACTCTCCGTGGCTGTGCTCGCCGCAGCTGTTCCGGCCGTGGCGAGGGCGCCTCCGGCGGAGAGCGTGCGGCAACCCACCTCCGCCCTGGCACGCGTTCGCGGCCCGAGGCGGAGCGCCCAACATTCACACGTATCCCAAAGCCGTCAGGTGCTATGACTCCGGTAACGAATTGAGTCAGGTGACTGAGGCGACACATGTCGACCACGGCCGACACTGAGAGCGCAGTGCCTGCCGACGTATGCCGAACCGTAGAAAGCGAGATCACAGCCATGGACATGAAGCTCGAAGTCGTCATCCTGCCCGTCTCCGACGTGGACCGGGCCAAGGGCTTCTACGTGGAGCAGCTCGGCTGGCGCCTCGACGCCGACTTCCCGATCAACGACGGCTATCGGATCGTGCAGGTGACCCCGCCCGGCTCCGAGTGCTCGATCATCTTCGGCCGGGGCCTCACGCAACAGGAAGCGGGCACGCTCCACGGCCTCCAGCTGACCGTCACCGACATCGTCAAGGCTCAGGAGGAGCTGACCTCCCGCGGTGTGGAGGTTTCCGGCCCGTTCCGCGACGAGACCGGCGCCTTCCACCATGCCGGTGACTCCCACCGCGTACTGGGCCTGCACCCGGAGCGGGCCAGCTACGGCACTTTCGCCGCCTTCAAGGACCTGGACGGCAATGAGTGGTTCCTCCAGGAGGTCACCGAGCGCGCCCCCGGCCGCTGAGACCTGCCCGCCCCCCACCCATCCGCCCGGCACACAGCCAACGGAGGACATATGCCGACCGAGAACACCCGCACGTACGACGTCATAGTGATCGGCGCTGGTCCGGTCGGTGAGAACGTCGCGGACCGGACCGTCGCCGCCGGTCTGAGCACCGTCATCGTGGAGAGCGAACTGGCCGGCGGTGAGTGCTCGTACTGGGCCTGCGAACCCAGCAAGGCCCTGCTGCGCCCCGTTTTGCTCCGCGCCGACGCCGTGCACGTCCCGGGTCTCGCCCCCGCCGTCAAGGGTCCGCTGGACGTCGCGGCAGTTCTGGCGCATCGCGATCGCATGTCCGCCCACTGGAAGGACGACGGCCAGGTCGAGTGGATCAAGTCGGTCGGCATCGATCTCCTGCGCGGGCATGGCCGGTTGACGGGGGAGCGCGAGGTGTCGGTGGAGACCCCCGACGGCGACACCGTCCGCCTGCGGGCCCGGCACGCGGTCGCCGTGTGCACCGGCAGCCGCGCGTCCCTGCCCCCGCTGCCCGGCGTCCAGGAACTGCGCCCCTGGACGAGCCGGGAGGCCACCAGCGCCCAGCAGCCGCCCGGGCGGCTGGTGATCGTCGGCGCCGGTGTGGTGGGCGTCGAGATGGCCACCGCCTGGCAGGCCCTGGGCAGCCGGGTGACCCTGCTGGCCCGCGAGGACGGACTGCTGCCCCGGATGGAGCCCTTCGCGGGGGAGTTGGTCACCGAGCGGCTGCGGGAGGCCGGAGCGGACGTACGGTTCGGCGTCTCCGTCGTGGATGCGAAGAGGGCGGACGGCGAGGACGGCGACGGCGGGGGTGAGGTCCGGGTCTGGCTGTCGGACGGCGGTGAGATCACCGCCGACGAGATCCTCTTCGCCACCGGCCGCGCCCCGCGCTCGGAGGACATCGGCCTCGACACCGTGGGACTGAGGGCGGGTGACTGGCTCGCCACCGACGACAGCCTCACCGTCACTGCCGTCCCCGGGAACTGGCTCTACGCCGTAGGCGACGTCAATCGCCGGGCCCTGTTCACCCACCAGGGCAAGTATCAGGCGCGCATCGCCGGTGCCGTGATCGCCGGCCGGGCCCGGGGTGATCAGCTGGACACCGGCCGCTGGGCTCCGCACAGCAGTACGGCCGACATCGAGGCCATCCCCGGTGTCGTCTTCACCGACCCCGAGGTCGCCTCCGTGGGCCTGACCGTCCGCGAGGCCGAGCGCACCGGCCGGGCCGTCGAGGTCGTCGACTACGAGATCGGTCACCTCGCGGGCGCCGTCCAGTACCGCCCCGACTACCGGGGCAGGGCCCGGATCCTCATCGACCGGGACCGTCAGGTCGTCGTCGGCGCCACCTTCGTAGGACCGGGCGTTGCCGAGCTGCTGTACTCGGCCACCGTCGCCATCACCGGGGAGGTGCCGGTCGAACGTCTCTGGCACGCCGTACCCGCGTTCCCCACCATCAGCGAGGTGTGGCTGCGCCTGCTCGAGACGAGGAGGGACTCATGACCACCGCACGCGACCTCGCGCTCGTCGCCCTGGGTATGTCGTCCGATCGGCCCGTGGCACAGGGAGACCTGTCCCTTGCGCTCGCGGGGGCCGAGGCGGTCGATCTCCTGGAGAGCGGAGCGCTGAGCCTGGACGGCGACCGCATGATGCCCGGCCCTCGGGTGGCGACGGGTGACCGTCTGCTGGACCAGGCGCACGCCTCGCTCACCCGGCAGGAGCCGTACGAGAAGGTCGACGAGTGGCTGTGGCGCCGCGGTGGCGAGCTCGCCGCGGCCTATGTCGACGACCTGGAGCGGGCCGGGCTCGTCACCCACCCACGGGGCCACTTCCGGCTGCGGTCCGCGCGGACCGTCCTGGCCGCCTCGCAGGCCCGCCGCAGTGCGGAGGAACGCAGGGCGTCCGGCGAGCCCGTCCTCGCCGCTCTGCTGGCGGCCGCAGGGATCGGGGAGGACTCGGCCGAGGCCCGCGAGAGCCTTACCGGGGACGCGGTCACGACGGTACTGGCCGCCGTCGGTGACGCGGTGACGCAGCTGGAGGCCGTACGACTGCGGCGGGACGTCGAGAACGCCGCGTTCGACAACGTTTGGCGGGGATAGGGCCGCTGAGCGGGCGCGCCGACGGGCGTGGTCACACCCGTGAGCGGGGCTTTCACACCTGCCGCATGGGAGGCTTCTTGAGACTCCGCTGCCTGGACGAGGCCCCTCACGGCACCGGTCGGCTGATCGACCGTCGGTTCCTACAGACGCTGGGCAGCCCCGGGTGAACCTTTTCCCCTGCGAAGTACGTGGAGCTATAGGGAATAGGGGAAGCCGGGATCTTTCCGCCCGTCGGACCGTCGTGAGGAGAAGGCGCGCTCGTGAGAATCGGTATCGTGCCCTCACCAGATCCGAGATGTCCGGCCCGACGCCGTTCCGACCTGGGCCAAGGCGTCGGAGAAGAGCCGACGACTCCGTGGTGGACGACACCGGCCCCTCGGTGTCGGCCACGGCCTTCGTCCGCGCACGTGCGGCCTGGAAGGCTGCCGGACGCGAGGGCACGCGGGACCTCGTCGCTGTTGCGTACTTCGCCCTGGGCGACGAGGACCTCGGCGTCGACGAACTCATGCTCGCCCCGACTGCCGACGAGGCGTGGCTGGCGGATGTGGCTCCGTAGGGAGGAACCCTTGGCACACGCCCTGAAGTGCCGCACCCGTCCCGCGTGGCGGGTTGTGTCGCATGAGGTGCATTGCAGTGCCCGGTTGCGGCCCACCGCCCGCGGGACGCGCGTGGGTGTCAGTCGGAGCTGTCCGCCTCGCCCGCTACACCAGGGTGTACATGACGGAACGCTGCTGCTTGTGACGCCTGATACGTCCCTTGGCGACCAGGGATTCGAGGGTGTTTCGTACCACCTGCGGTGTGGGATTGCGGTCCGGGTGCTTCTTGAGGAGTTCGTCCCGCAGCTCCTTCGCCAGACGCGGCTCCTTGTACTGGCCGAGCAGGTCCGCAAGCAGGTCACCGAGCAGAGGCTGGTGCGACTTCCCCTTCGCGCTGGCCTGTGCGGTCTTGGCGGCCGGAGTGGTCTTGGCCGACGTGGAGCGTCGTGAAGCGGTTTCGGCAGGGGCCTGCTTCGCCTTTTCGACGACGGGCTCTTCCTGCAACTGCTCGGGCAGACGGGACGCGTCCGTGAAACCCTCGTACTGCTCGGCGAGGTTGATGATGTCCGCCAGGAGGGCCTCCTCCTGCTTCAGCATCCTGATCTTCTCCATCAGCTCCTGCTGTCGCCGACGGTTCTCCTCCAAGTCCGACGCGGCTTGTGCTACGTACCGCGATCGGAGCGTGGCGGCTGATTGGCTGGTCACACCGTTCACTCCCTCGATATGGATGACGTTGCGCATGGTACCCACGCCGAGGGTCCCGTGCAGATAAGTGTCGACGCCAGATGGTTCGTCCAGCATGTCCACTCTTCACGATAGGCGCTGATGTGCCTGCGCATAGAGGAAGTGTGGACCTTCTTCGACCTCCCGAGGGTTCGACGACGTCACTCGCACGAGGCTCCCTCCGCCAATACTGCCCGGTAAGTATGTCGTCGAACCGCCTCCCTGACGACCCTTGGTGGGTCGTTGTACGTGTGGGACCGTGTTGCCCCGTCGGGGGGACGAGTGCGAGTGTCGGACGGCGCCTCGGGGCCGGGGCCGTCACCTGGCGGCGCACTCGCGGGCCGTCAGGGCTGCCTCTTTGGCCAACCCGCGATGCACGGGTCCGTGACCAGGCAGGATGAGACCCGCGTCCAGGCCCTCGAACACGGCCAGGGAATCGAGAGCCCGGGCACGGTCGGTGTGGAACATGTCGGGCAGCAGCTGCGGTCCGTTGATCCGCGACGTGGGGTGCGCGGTCACCAGGGCGTCGCCGGTGATCAGGATGCCGCTGCCGGGCAGGTGGTAGGCGCAGTGGCCCTTGGTGTGCCCCGGCGTGTGCACGGGCACCGGCGCACCGGGCAGGTCCAGTGCTCCCGGCGCGGGGAACGCCTGCGGCTCGCAGACCGGAACATGCGTGATTCCGCCGGCTCGGAGGGCGTGTACGGCCCACGGGAGCACACCGGGCCGCCATGCCTGCGCGAGCACCTGGCCGACGGACACCTGGTCGAGGAAGTCGCGGCGGGCGTGCGGTACCTCCTCCTGGTGCATGAGGACCGGCACGTCGTACGTGGCGCGCAGGTGCTCGGCCGCGCCGATGTGGTCGTTGTGTGCGTGTGTGACCAGGACGGCGGCCACGGAGCGGGCGTTCAGCCCGACCGCCTCCAGTGAGGCCAGCACGGCGTCGCGGTCGCCCGGGTAGCCGGTGTCGACGAGGGTGCAGCTGTCGCCGTCCTTGACGATGACCCAGTTGGTGCTGCTGCCTGACACCGAATAGACGTTGCTCTCGACGCGGACGATGTCGTCCTCGCGCAGAAGCTTCGGCATGGTCCTTCTGATCCTCTCGTTGCGGCCGGAACCCTGAGGGCCCTGTCGCTGGGTGAGGGGCCCTTCCTTCGCGCCGCGCGCCGTCGGCCCGCGGCGCGGGAAGCGGCTACCTGAGTGCGGAGGGTGACCGGACGGGCGCCGTCGTCACACCCCGCAGTGCAGGTCCGGTCGTGTCACTTGGTGTCGCGCTGGAGATCGGCCGGAGTGGCTCCGGGCGGGCCGAGGATGACGTCCCCGAACTCCTCGGTGACGGCCTGGAACAGCCCCATGTCCCACTCGGTCTCGGTGGTGGCCAGGTGCGCGGGGGTACCGGTGCGGCTGATGAGCTCCGCGAACCTGGCGGGAGAGGTGATGGCGAGGGTACGCGCACCGTCGTCCCCCGCCTTGATGGTGTGGGGCGTGTTCATCTTGATGGCGTAGAAGTCCCCGGACCGCAAGGTGAAGGCGTCCGAGCCCGCCCAGACCGTCAGCGAGCCGGAGACGACCCAGATGCGCTCCTCGTAGCCGGTGTGCAGATGCAGCGGCGTCCCGGCGCCCGGGGGCAGGATGACATCGGACACGTCGTGCCGGCCCTCGGTCTCCTCCCCGGAGGCGAGGACCGACAGGCGCAGATGCTGGCCGAGAACGAACTGACGGTCCTGGGGGACCGGCGGCGGAGAGGGGAAGTTGGTCATATGTGTGACTCCTGCTCGGAGAGTGACAAAGGATCGAGGAACACGAAAGTGGGACGCACGCCCAGGGACACCCGGCGGAGACCGGCACATTTCGCTGTGGGATTTCTCCAGCCACAGAGTAACGTGTGAATGGTCAAACCTGTGTGTCTGCCCTCGGCCCTGAACACATCCGATGGCCCGACGGAATGCCGTCGGGCGGACCCGGCGGCCATGCCCGCACCTCTCCCCGGCTGTTCCGGCACCCCGCACACCCGCCCATCGAGGGCCGGCAGGAGTCGCTCATGGCTCGCACACGGAGTCTCTCAGCGCCATGACGGCCTCGCGCAGCTCCGGCGGCAGGGGAGTGGGCAGCGAGGGCCTACGGCCCCACAGCGGTCCCTGCGGCCGTGACCTCGTCGGCTCGCCTCCGGGCACGGGTTGCGCGGGCAACGCCGACAGGAGGTTCGCGGCCGTCATCACGGTGGCCGCCCTGGCCGCGACCTCGGCCCGGGCCGTCGTCAGAGCCTCCAGGACACTGTCGCCCAGCTGTGGGGCGGCCATCCCGCGGAACCGACTGTCGACGAAGCGGATCCACGCCGCGTGGCCGTTGGCACCCACGGTGACCTCCACGACGCCGTCCCTGGAACGCGCCGTCACCGACAGCGCCCTCATCTGTTCCCGGGCCCTGGACAGAGTTCCGTACCGCTCGGCGAAGTCGGCAAGAGCCTGCTCCAGACGGCTTCCCGGTGACGTCTCCATCGTCCTCCTCTGCCGGTGAAGCCACCCGCAGGCGGCACGCACATCCTCGCCGCATGTCCCCGAAAGGGGAAGAGGACGGGTGTGTCGGAGAGCGACCCGGCCCAGGGCCTTCCGACACATGAAGGACACGAGAGGACCGCACATTTGGTTCACATGTGCGCCGGTTATGCTCCGTGCCGAGCGCCCCCTTTGGAGGACTCTTGTTCAGCATCACCGTACGTGACCACATGATGGTCGCCCACAGCTTCCGCGGCGAGGTCTTCGGCCCGGCCCAGCGGCTGCACGGAGCGACGTTCGTCGTGGACGCGACGTTCCGGCGCCCGGAGCTCGACGACGACAACATCGTCGTCGACATCGGTCTGGCCACCGCGGAACTCGGCAAGGTGATCGGCGAGTTCAACTACCGCAACCTCGACGACGAGGAGCGGTTCCACCGGATCAACACCTCGACGGAGTACCTGGCCAAGGTGATCGCCGACCGCCTGGTCGAGGCGATCCACGCGGGGGCGCTGGGGGAGGGCGCCCGGGGGATCCGTGAGGTGGTCGTGACGCTGCACGAGTCGCACATCGCGTGGGCCACTTACGAGCGCAGCGTGTGACACACGCACGGGGGCCGGTGCCGCCGATACGGCGGCACCGGCCCCCGGCCTCTCCCGGTACGGCTCAGCCGTGCACCGTGACCGGGGGAGTGTTGTACCCCTCGACCCGCAGCTCGGGCCGGCCCGAGGGCAGGGCGGACGCGGGCCACGACAGTGTGACCGTGCGTGTCTCACCGGGCAGCAGCCACAGATAGTTGTCGTCGTAGAGGGTCGGCAGGACGCGGGCGCCATCCTCGCCCAGCAGAGAGAGCCGGACCATCGCGGCGACCATGGACCCCCGGTTGCGGACCGTGGCGGTCGCCGTACGCCGGTCCCCGTCGCGCGACACCTGTGTGAGGGAGGCCGACAGCCTGGCCTGCTGGACCTGGTTGAGAGCGCGCAGCGCCTCGGGGGTGCGGCAGCGCCAGTAGGTGTTGCGCGACAGGACCTGGCCCCTGTCGTCCGTGAGGGTCAGCCGCAGCAGGTGAAGGTCCGGCAGGTCGTCCGCGGGGGCAGCGGTGAACGCCGTCGCCGAGGTCGCGGGGTCCACGTCCACGCGCGCCTGCCGGGTGCTCGCGATCCGGCGGCCGGACAGGTCGTACGTCTCCGCCGTGACCGTCGCGCGCTTGAGCGCCTTACGCGTGTGGTTGACCGCGATGACCTGCCACTTCACCGGGTCGGCCTGGACGTGCAGGGGCTCGCAGGCGCTCCGGCAGCCGAAGTAGGCGCCGTTGACATCGAAGTCGTAGTCGTAGGTCTGCCAGACCGTGCTGTGCCAGGCCGGATGGGACATCCACAGCATCAACCCGCTGGCGTTGTCCCACAGGTTGGCGTTCCAGGCCTCGAACATGGCCCGGAAGTTCTCGTAGTTGACGAACTGCGCCTTGCGCGTGAAGTCGTCCAGGTCACGGGCCGTGCCGAGTCGGGTCTCGATGGCGGCCTTGTAGTGCTGCGGCGCCTGGTTGCCGCGCTCGCTCCAGTCGTGGTGGTACCAGGCACCGCCGACCGGCCACTCCGGCCCGTCGTCGCCCACCATGGCGCGGGTGCTGGCGGCGGTGGAGACGACGGGCATGCCGATCTCGGTGTGGAAGCCGAAGTCCTTGCTGCCGTACGTCGACGGATCGAAGTAGCGCTCTGGCTCGACCCAGCCGTAGGGGCCGCCGCCGGTGACGATGCCGCCGGCCGAGTTGTTCTGGTAGAGCACCCCCGGCACCTGGCTCTCGACCGCCTCGCGCATGCCTTCGTCGACCGCGGCCGGCGGGTTGCCCTCGTTGGCGCCGCACCACACCGCCACGCACGGGTGGATGCGATAGCGCAGCACGGTGTCGCGGGCCGCGGACAGGAACGCCTCGTGGTCCGGCGGGTCCATGCTCCAGGCGTTGGGGAAGTCGTTCCACACCAGGATGCCGTGCGCGTCGCAGGCGGCGTAGAACTCCTCGCGGTTGCTGCTGCCGACCCAGTTGCGGATCATCGTGAAGTTCATGGCCCGATGCATCCGCACCGCCGCGTCCGTCCGCTCGGCGGGCATCCGGCGCAGCAGTTCGTCCCAACCCCAGTTGCCACCGCGCACCAGCACCCGTACGCCGTTGACGCTGATCTTCAGCGGGTCGGGGGTGTTGGAGACGGTCGTGACATCGGCCCAGGTGTCGCCGTCGTCGGAGACCTGGATGGTGTACGTCTTCGGGTACGCCTGCTCCCACAGGACCGCGACCCGGTCGAAGCGCCGGGCGGAGCCGAGGTCGACCTGGAGCCACTGGTGGTCCTCGTAGGCGGAGGACCAGCGGGTGCCGGGGGCGCCGTCGGTGGCGTGGGCGGCCGGGTGGCCGTCCTCCTCGCTGGAGGCGGTCGCCTTCTGGTGCAGTGCGAGGTCGGTGCCCGGCTCGGCGCTGTCGATGACGGCGAAGGACCACAGGGAGTTGCCCCAGCTGGTGTTGCGGAGGCCGCAGGACAGCCGGACGTAACGAGCCGTACGGGCCTCGAAGTCGGTCACCCGCAGGCCGGCGTCGCCTCTGTTGAAGGGCAGCGGGACGGCCGTGTTGTCCACGGACGCGGCGTCCGTCCACTGCTCGCCGTCCGCGGAGACCTGTACGACGAAGGTCCGCGCGTAGGCCTGCTCCCAGACCAGGTCGACCCGGTCGAAGGACTGCACCGAGCCGAGGTCGACACGGATCCACTGGTCGTCGGCGAAGGCGGAGGACCAGCGGGTATTCGAGTCGCCGTCGGTGACGTTGGCGGCCCCGTGGCCGTCCTCGTCGGTGCTGGAGGCCTCGGCCGCGGCGTGCAGGGCGAGGTCGGTGCCGGGACGGGCGCTGTCGAACACCGACAGTGCCCACAGTGAACTGCCCCAGCTGGTGGCCCGGGTGAGACAGCGGACGCGGAGGTGGCGGGCGCGCCGGTCACCGAGCGGGACGGTCTGCGTGTAGGCGTCGGAGGAAGGTGTGAACTTCAGCGGGGTGTCGTACTCGTAGCCGAACTGCCGTATGCCGAAACGGGTGGTGCGCCGGTCGCTCTCGGCGCCGCCGGTTCGGGCGACCAGGGTCAGGTCGTGCAGAGTGGGCTCGCCCAGGCCGTTGGGCCACCACAGCTCGGGGTTCTTCACCCGCAGGGCGCTGAACGCGTCAGGGGTGAAGATGACATCGATGTCGCCGCCGGCCGGGACGGTGACCGTGCGCGAGACGCGGACGTCGCCGAACGAGGCGGAGACGGTGGCCTCGTGGTCGGTGGAGTCGGCGTTGCACACCGGGACGGTCAGGGTGAGCTCGGCGACCGACAGGTCCGGCAGCGCGGGCAGAACCGTGTCGACCCGCGGGTCGCCGATCACGATGTGGCCGGTCGATCTCAGCCGTACGTGGTTCCAGATGCCGGCTGCGCGGTCGCGGACGGCCGGCATCCAGTCCCATCCCGAAGAGGCGAGGTACGTCGGTGAGTTGAGGTTCATCGTGTTGGCTCCGGCGTCCACCCAGGCCTCGCCCGCCGGTCCCTTGTCGCCGGGGCTGCCGGGCACTGGCATGGGGGAGATCCTCACGGCGAGCGCGTTGCCGCCCTCGGCGGCCAGGAGTTCGGTGATGTCGTGGGCGGAGCGGGCGAAGGGGAACGTCACCTCGCCCACTCCGTGTCCGTTGAGCCAGATCTCGGCCTTGTGGTTGACACCGTCGAACTCCAGCCAGAGGTGCCGCCCTCGGCCGGTGCGCAGGCCGCGGGGCAGGTCGAAGTCCCGCCGGTACCACCAGGAGTGGCGGGACAGCGCCTCGGGGACACGCAGGTTGTTCAGTCCCGCGACCGGGTCGGGCAGCTTGCCCTGGTCGACGAGGGAGCCCAGGACGGTGCCAGGCACGGTCGCGGGCAGCCAGCGGCTGGTGTCCACGCCGGTCTGCGAGAGGGCCGCGCCGTCGCCGTCCGCCCAGTCGTCCAGGGTGAGCGTCCAGCCCGACTCCAGCGGCACCGTGCCGTCGGCGGCGACCGTGAGCCGCGAGGCGTCGCCGTGGTGGGTGCCCCAGTCGGTCCAGCCGGTGGCCTTCGGGCGGTGGCCGGGAGCAGTGCCGTACACCTCGAAGCCGTTGAGGCCGAGGGGGTTGGGGCTGGAGCGCTGGTGGGCCGTCATCCGTACCCAGCGGGCCATGACGGGCTTCGGCAGCGGGATGTCCACCACGCCGCCGGTGCCGGCCGTGGTGCGGTACACGCTGGTCCAGGAGTCGCGGTCGCGGGACGTCTCCACGAGGAACTCCCTGGCGTAGCTGGAGAGGAGCTCCTTGCCGGTGGTGCCCTGGCGCGGGTTTCCGCCGGCCGGCGGGGTGAACACGGGATCGCTCGCGTCGGCCTCGAAGGTCAGCCGGATCCGGTCGACGCGGCAGTCCGCCTGGAGGTCGACCTCGATCCACTGCGGGTCGCCCGCTTCGGCGCGCCATCCGGTGCCGCGCACACCCTGCGCCGGGATCGCGTCCACCACGAACTCGGCGGGGGCGGGTGCGTAGGCCTGCGAGGAGACCCGGACCGGGCGGTAGGCGGCGATCTCACGCGGTGCGGA
Source organism: Streptomyces sp. NPDC059866 (assembly GCF_042731325.1). Classification (NCBI taxonomy): domain Bacteria; kingdom Bacillati; phylum Actinomycetota; class Actinomycetes; order Kitasatosporales; family Streptomycetaceae; genus Streptomyces; species Streptomyces sp. NPDC059866. The sequence goes on from NZ_JBHWJT010000043.1 coordinate 32,593, forward strand.
GGATGAGCCGGTGCCGGTCGCGTCCGCGGTCCGGGCGGCGGCGTCGGCGGCCGGCCCGAAGACCGTGCCGAGGCCGAACCCGGCCAGTAGCGTCGAGCCGGTCGCGACGACGGTGCGCCGGGAGGGGTGTCGTGAGGGACACGACTGATCGGCCATGTGTAGTCGTCCAATCGCAGAGAGTGAGTGGAGAGGCGGCGCATGTTGCCGGTACGGGGCGGCCCCCGCTATCTGACAACGTTGCCATAGGCTGTTGTGGCGGACACTTCCCTGTCAAGGCCCTTGACGATGACAAAACCCTCTGCCCTGCCGGACGAAGAAACATGTGAACGGTGATGACACCCTTTGACGACGGCGCCATGCCGATGACCCTGCCCGCGCAGCCCACCGATCCCGCCTTCGCCGAGCTGCTGCTCTCCAGCCATCTACGGCTGGTGGGCGAGCCGTTGTGTCCGGCGGTGTGGGAGACCGGGCGGGATGCCGCGCGGTGGCTGTACGAGCAGGCCCCGTTCGGGCTGCTGGCGCACGACACGTCCGCCGACCCGCGCTTCGTCTACGCCAACAGCACGGCGCAGAACTGCTTCGGCTACTCCTGGGGCGAGTTCGTCGGCCTGCCGTCCCGGCTGTCGGCGCGCCCGGACGGCCAGGAGGACCGGGAGGCCTTCGTGCGCGCCGTGACGGCCCACCACTACACCACCGGCTACCGGGGGATACGCGTCGGCAAGAGCGGCCGGGCCTTCTGGATCGAAGACGTGACCATGTGGGACCTGATGGACGCCCGCGGGCGGATCCACGGCCAGGCCGCGGTGTTCCGCTCCGGGTCGCCCACTGACATGTGAGTGGGGCCTCGGGGCCCCACCGTGCGAGGAGCCCGCCCCGGCGTGTCGCCGTGGCGGGCTCGTCATGTGCTGCGCAAGGGCCGGGGACCTACTGGAAGTCGCAGCCCGGGTTGGGGGCGTCCTCCGACAGCGCGGCGCCGTGCGGCAGGACGTACAGGACGTCGAGGACGACGTCGGTCGTGCCGAGGTTGCGGCCGATGTGCACGTGGTCCGCGCCGGACGGCTCGGTGAGGCCGCTGCCTGCCTTGTAGACGCCGTCGGACTCGCAGTCCGAGTCGAAGTGGCTGAGCGTGCCCTGCTGGACGAAGCCGTAGAGGGTTCCGTCGTGGTAGTGCCAGCCTGTGCTCTGGCCCGGGGGAATGGTGACCTGGCGGAGGATGTAGTCCTTCCCGCCGAACGTGGTCTGGGAGATGATCTTGCCCGTCACACCCGGACCGGCCGGGGTGGCGAACGCGGTGCCCGCGCCGAGGGACAGACCGGCGGCGGCAGCCATGGTCACTCCCAGTCGCAGCAGGTTCTTACGCAATGTGTCATACCTTTCACTGTCTCGCTGGAACATGCGGCAGTGTCACATACGTAGTTTCGGGCCATGGAGCCTGCACACCCTCTGTCGGGGTCAAGGCGGCTAGGCACACGTGACATGCAACTCACATGCTGCATCCGTTTGGAGTGCGTCAAAGCGGGGAATCGGTGCCTCGGGTGGAAAGTACCTGGTGAGAAGGGGTTCTCCGGCGCCGGACGAGCACCTCACGAGCATATGTGTTCGCCGGTCGAGGGCCGCGGCACTACGGCGACACAAATGCGGCATGTTTCTGGCACTTGCCGCTGCCTAAAGTGCGCACGCGGGGGTTACATCAGGCCCCCGTCGCCGCACGACAGAGAACCAGGATGGTTCAGGACACTATGGCTACGCCCCTCACGACTATGTCCCGGTCCGATCTGCTCGGCACCATCATGAGGGAACACCGGGACGGTCTTGTCTCGTACGCCGAGAAGATGCTGGGTGACCACGGACTCGCCGAGGACATCGTCCAGGAGACCATCATCCGGGCCTGGCGGAACATCGACAGACTGCTGGGGATGGAGGGGTCGGTCCGCGGCTGGCTGTTCACCGTGACCCGGCACTTGGTCATCGACTGGGTGCGCAAACCCCATGCCCGAAGGGAGGTCGTCGGAGTCACCCACAACGACCCCGTGTCGGGTACCGACGGCACCGAGGCGGTGCACGACACCCTGGTGGCCAGGCCCTTGCTGCGTCGGCTGTCTCCCGATCACCGTGCCGTGCTGGTCCACATATACCTGTGCGACCGCAGCATTCAGGAAACTGCCGGCATCCTCGGCATCCCGGCCGGCACCGTCAAGAGCCGTCACCACAACGCCCTGCGCAAGCTTCGGAGCGTCGTAGGGTCAGAGGCAGAGGCCGCTTAGAAACCGGTCGAGTGCAGACACATCTCCAGCGCTGAGGTCAGTTGGCGTCGGAACGTCTCGCCGCGGGGGTCGTGGCCGATGGCGCGGACGAGCTCCGGCAGCAGGTACTGCTCGGCGACGATCCACTCGGCGGCGTCCGCGCGTTCGCCGAACTCCTGGGGCCGGACCCCCGGTCTCGGCGGCGGCAGGATCACGGTGCCGCAGTGGGGCGCGAGCAACGCCGTGGCGGCGTTGGCGCTGTACAGATAGTGCTCGAACATCCTGGCCAGCGCCTCGGACCGCGCGGTCGGGGAATCCAGGAGCGAACTGAGCTCTCTCGCGTAGGCGCGCAGCAGTTCGTGACAGGTGTACCGGCCGGCGGTCAGTTCGACGAGCAGGTGATGGTCCATCAGCTCGGCCACGTCCTGCCAGGTACTGCGCGGGTCGGTGCCGACCAGGCTGGCGGCGGCCGGCAGGGTGATGTCACGCGTGGGATGCAGGCCGAGCAGCCGGAACAGCCGCGCGGCACTGCTGCTGAGCGCTTCGTAAGAGCGGTGGAACGAACTGCGGATGGCGGTGCGGGCGTCGCGGCTGGACAGAGCGTCGAGACAGTCGTCGGCGTCCTGGAGCCTGGCCGCGAGCGAGGCCAGTGGGAACTGTGGCTGCACGAGTGCCCGGGTGCCGGCGACGGCCAGCGCCAGCGGCAGCCCGCCGCACAGCTCCACGATCTCCTCCGCGGCCTCGTGCTCGGCTCTGATCCGGTCGGTGCCCAGGCGCCGGTCGAGCAGTTCGAGACCCTCCTCGCGGGTCATGGGATCCAGCGTGATGATCCGGGCGTTGTCCGTGACGGCCAAGCCCTCCAGCCGCCGTCGGCTCGTGACGATCGCGAGGCAGCCCGGCGTGGCGGGGAGCAGGGGACGTACCTGCTCGCTGTCCTCGGCGTCGTCCAGGACGAGGAGCAGCCGGCGCCCGTCCAGGGCACTGCGGTAGGCGGCGGCGAGTGCGGCGGCGCTCGAGTGCGAACGGTCGTGCTCCACGCCCAGCGCGCCGAGCACCTCGGCGATGGCCTCGGCCGGGTCGAGCGGGGGGCGGGAGGGGTGGTGGCCCTGGAGGTCGACGTAGATCTGCCCGTCGGGGAAGTGGCCGGCGACCATGTGGCCCCAGTGCACGGCCAGTGTCGTCTTGCCCACTCCCGCCATGCCGCAGATGGCCGCGGTCATCGTGGGAGGCCGGCTCTCGCCCTTCAGCGGCAGCAGCTCCAGGCACCGGCTCAGGATCTGCCGGCGCCCGGCGAAGGAGGCGCAGTCCGCGGGCAGTTGGGCCGGCCTTCCGGCTTCCACGGGACGGGGCGGGGGAGCGTCCGGGGCCCGGGAGGCCCTGCGCTGGAGCAGGTGCTGCTGGGCGGCGCGCAGTTCGGGACCGGGCTCGACGCCCAGTTCCTCGGCCAGCGCGCCCCGGATGGTCTCGAACTGCTGCAGGGCCTCTGCCTGTCGGCCGGTGGCGGCCAGGGCGGCGATCACCCGGGAGTGGAGCGCCTCGTCGAAAGGGTGGCTCTCCACGGCGCGCCGCAGCATCGTCAGCACCTCCTCCGTCAGCGCTGGTGCCGCGGTCAGGACGGCGTCGGCGGCCTCCTTCACCGTCGCGACGAACTCGTGGCCGACCGAGGTGAACACCGGATGCCGGGCCACCGAGGTGCCGGCGGCGACGACGGGACCGCGCCACAGCCGGAGGGCTTCGACGAAGTCCTCCGCGGCCTGGGCGGGAGCGCCGCCCCTGACCGCGAGCTGCGCCTGGGCGCGCAGGTCGCGGAAGCGCAGCAGATCCGAGGTCGAGATGTCGACCAGCAGGCGGTAGCCGTCGGAGGCGCGGACGAGGTGTTCGGCGTGGGTACGGCTGCGCAGTTCGGGTTCGAGTGTCCTGCGCAGGGCGCCGATGTGCCGGTGCACCACGTTGACGGCGCTGACCGGCGGTTCCTCGTCCCACAGGATGTCGACCGCCTCGCTCAGGGTGAGCGGGCCGGGGGCACGGAGCAGCAGCAGGGCGAGCAGGGCCAGTCGCTTCGGGGGGCCCAGGTCGATCTCGGTGTCCCCGCGCATCGCCCGCACGGTACCGAGGATTGAGTAGCGCACTGTCGCGTCCATCTCGCGGCTGGCCTCGCCATTTCTCATGAGGTGCTGTCGGTCGCCTGTCGTCACCGCGCCGCCGGGGGACCCAAGCCGTCTCCGCCCGAGGGGCTTGCGGCCATGACCGCGAAGTGTAGCCACGATTCGTGACACGTGTGCGCAGCGGAGAAGGGCTCGAGGTGTGTCATCGCGGCGGTGGTGTCCGGGTGGAACCGTCTCTGCTGAGCAGGCGCGGCCGGGACGACTCCCCAGGGTGTCGAGTGCCGCACCGGGACTGGCAGTCGGCGGATCCGTCAGCCGACTTTGCACTCCTGCCGTGTCCGCAAGCGCGTCGCACGACCGACATGTGCGCCTCCGAAAGAAGAGAAGTGACCACCTTGACAGGTGACGATGGTTTCATGGGATTTTGTCACCTGTCAAGGTGGTTACTTGCGGGAGTGGTGTGGCAGGATGCACCCCCGGTGAACCCCGCGGTGGCCTGTTCCGTTCGCTTTCATGACAGGCTCCTGCCGGCTGGGCGAGTGCTGTGGGAGCCTGCTCACCGGCGGACCGGTCCGAGCGGTGACGCCAGGCGGTGCACGTGTCCCGCGTGACGGCCGTACCGCGGTCGGCTTCGAGCCGTCAAGCCGGTGAGAGGAGGAGTCCTTGTACGCCCTGGTCCCTGACGATCCCGTCTTCTTCGCGAAGTTCCAGAGTCTCGAAGAACCGCTTCTCCGCCACCTCTACCGACTGCACAGCGCGGGCCTGGAGTCCGACGACGAGCGGATCGTCTCGGATGCCTACGACAGCTGGGTGCAGGTGCTGCTGAAGCTGCCGTTGTGGTCCCGGTGGCACAGCGAAGAAGCGTCCGCCGACCCCGCTCCGGCCGAGCGGTACACCATGCACAGCGTGCGCGGCGACCAGCTGACGAGTCTGTACCCGATCGAGCTGACAGCGGTCGATCTCGGACACCTGGCGGCCTGCCTCGACCTGTTCGTCGAGGCCGACAAGGTCTGGCGTCCGGTGCCGGAGCAGGCGTGTGCCGAACCGCCGGATCGGGAGGAGAGCCTCACCGATGTCTTCCGACGCGTCATGGAAGTGCTGCTGCTGCCGCCCCCGCCAGGCCTTCTGGGCGCCCTGCGGCCCGTGGTGCCCCAGGGATCCGTCGTCTCCGTGACCCTGCCGGCCGAACAGGAGACGGAGTACCGACGCTTCTGCGAGGAGATCGTGACCATCCTCAGCTCGGGCGACACGTTCGCCTACCGTAGTCATCGAGCCATGTATCTCTGAGACACCTCTGAGGTGACGGCCGGATGCGCATGCTGTGGTGAACCTTTCGGCCTGTTGCTGCGTTCTCCAGATGGAAGGCTCTGCCGTCTGGACACGCGGGCGGCGGTGCCGTGACGGGACATTCGGAGTCCAGCCACGCTCTCGTGGTCCGTTCCCGTCCCCGCACTGGCGGCCAGAGTCCCCCCTCGGCCGCCAGTGCGCACATGTCGTGAACCACTGCCGTCGGCCCGTCCGTTCCTACAGTGAACGGTCCCTGGAGACGGATCCTCCAAGGACGGCCGCAGGTTCAGGTCCTCATCCCAAGGGCCTGGACCGGTACGGCCCGCTCCCTGTGACGGGAACGGGCCGTACACATGTCGTCATGGGGGCGCCGAGCTCGTCGTCAGGTCCTTCACCGGGCCGGCGGGCGGGGCGGCCGTCGACACGAAGAGCCTGGTGACGACCGTGCAGCGGTTTGTCGATTTCGTACGTCGGCACCGCCGCGGCGAGGACGAGCTGCTCTGGCCGGTGCTGCGGGAGCGGTGCCCCGAAGCGGTCCGCAGTCTGGGCCTGCTGGACGAGGAGGACGACTCGCCGGCCGAGGGGCTCGACGAGCTGGAGAGCGGCATCGCGCGGATCACCGAGGAGCACCGGATCGGCGGATCGGTGAGCTGGGGGCACGCGATGAAGGAGGGGACGCTCACCTCCCGCCGGATCCGGGACGGGCCGGCCGAGCACTTCGCCGTCGTGGAACCGCTGCTCAGGGGGCTGCTCCGCAAGCCTCTGGACGAGGACGTCCTGAGGTTCTGCAAGGCGGCAGCCGACGGTGTCCGGCGGGGTGGGCCGCACCTGGTCTTCGGCCTCCTGGAGCACTCCGAGCCCGTCCCCGGCCGGGATCACGTGTACGCCGCATTCCCGCCGCCGGTGCGCTGGGCTCGGGGAATGCTGGTGAACAGGTTCCGCGGGACCCTCAAGGACCTCGCCGCCGACTGAGCCCCGCGTTCGCCGGGATCGCCCGCCGCCCAGGTCGGGAGGTCAGCGTGCGGCCACGGCGGGCGCGGATTTCTTGCGTGCGCGGTACGCGGCGGCCTTGATCTTGTTGCCGCAGGACTCCATGCCGCACCACTGGCGCCGCATGCCCCGGGAGCGGTCGATGTAGACCCGGGTGCACTCGGGGTTGCCGCACTCCTTCATCAGGGGGACGTCCGGGCCGCTGAGCAGCTCCACGGCCTGCCGGGCGACGGTCGCCAGCGCCTGCTCGGGCGTCGCCTCGGTGAGCCGCCCGGTCTTGGTGAGCTGCGGCGTCACAGGGGTCTTGCGCGCGGCGGCGTTGACCGTGTCGAGCGCCCCCGAGTCGAACTCCTCGCCGAGGCGGCGGTCGGTGACGAGCCGGTAGATGGCCTCGCGCAGGATCGTGGCCGCCCGGACGTCGACCTCGTCGCCGTCAGTGATCGTGTCCACCAGCCCGGACTCCAAGTACCAGGCATTCAGCCGCTCCGGCGTCACGAACATCTCGAACCGGATCGAGCGCCGGGCCCGGAGGGTGGCCGCGAAGTCCAGGGCCGGGTGCCCGCATACGAATACATGGTCAAGATTCACATCACCATTTTGACAGGTGACTTACGCCGGACGCAAGAAGCGTCACCGCTCCAGACGGTTCTCCCTGGTGCCAGTGTGCTGGAGATCGTACGGCACCGGGCTCGGTCAGCGAGGGTCAGGGCCGTGGGCGGGGTGGGCCGCGAGTGTGGGACCCGCCTCCTCCCGTCGCCCGTGTCCCGGTTCCAGATGGAGTTCGCGGCCCTGCCAGCGCCGGCGTAGCCAGCGGTCGTGGCTGGCGACGACGATCGCGCCCGGGCCCGGGCCCAGCGCGGCCTCCAACTCGTCGCACAGGCGAGGGGACAGGTGGTTGGTGGGCTCGTCGAGCAGCAGCAGCTGGGGCGGGCGGGCCACCAGAAGGGCCAGCGCCAGGCGCCGGCGCTGGCCCACGGACAGCTGCCCGACCGGCTTGTCCAGGTCCGCCTCGTGCATCAGGCCGAGCGAGCCCAGCGGCACCTTCTCGGCCCGCTGCGCACCCAGCGACAGCTCGTAGGTGTCCCGGACCGTGCGCTCGGGCCGCTCGAACACGGTGTCCTGGGTGAGCAGCCCCACCGTCAGCCGGCGCCGCCGGTGCACCTCGCCCTCGGCCGGGAGACGTCCGGCGAGCACGGCGAGCAGCGTCGACTTGCCCGCCCCGTTGCCGCCCGTGATCAGCAGCCGGTCCGTCGCCGACACCTCCAGGCCGTCCAGTGCGAGCCGGCCGGGTACCCGCACCTCGTGCAGGGAGACCAGGGGTCGCGGGCCCTCCTCGGTACGCGCGGCCAGTTCCCCCGCTGCGAACCGCAGCGGGCGCGGCGGCTCGGCGACCCGGGTGCGCTCGAGTTCCTCAAGCCGCCGGGCAGCGTTGCGTACCCGGCGGGAGACCTGGTTCTGCACCCGGCCCGCCCGGTGCCCGTAGCCCATCTTCTCGTTGTCGGTACGGCCGCGGTCCGGCGCGACCCGGTGCGCGGTCACCCCCGCCGCGTGCCTGAGCTCCGCCAGCTCTGCCTGTTCCTCGGCGTACCGCCGCTTCCAGCGCTCCCGCTCGGCGTGCTTCTCCGACAGGTAGGCGCTGTAGTTGCCGCCGTAGCGGACCGGGCCGTCCACCGCCGGGTCGAGGTCGATCAGGTCGGTGCAGACGGCGTCGAGGAACGCCCGGTCGTGGCTGGCGACCACCACCGTTCCGGGCAGGCCACGGATCTGCTCCTCCAGGAAGGCGGCGGCGCCGTCGTCGAGGTGGTTGGTCGGCTCGTCCAGCAGCAGCGCCGAGGGCCGCCGTACGAGCAGGGCGGCCAGGGCCAGCCGGCCGCGCTGCCCGCCGGAGAGCGAACCGAGCGTGCGGTCGTGGCCGAAGGCGCCGAGGCCCAGGCCGTCCAGCACGAGAGCCGCGCGGCGGTCGGCGTCCCAGGACGCCCGGTCCTGGGCCTGCTCCAGGCGCCTGCCGTAGGCGTCGAGGAGCTCCTGGTGGCCGGGATGGTCCTCCGGGACGCGGGCGAGTTCCTCGCCGAGCCGGTCCAGCTCGACGAGGTCCTCGCGGGCCTCGCGCAGCGCCTCGTCCAGCACCGCGGCGATGGTGGAGTCGGCGTCGTACGGCATCTCCTGGTGCAGGAAGCCCAGGTCGGCCGGGCGGATGACGCTTCCCGCGTCGGGTTCGTCCACGCCGGCGAGCACCCGCAGCAGGGTGGACTTGCCGACGCCGTTCTCCCCGATCAGGCCGATGCGGTGGCCGGGGGAGGCGGTCAGGGAGATGCCGTCGAGGACGCGTCGGCCGCCCAGGGTGCGGACGAGGTCGTGGGCGAGCAGAGCGGGCTGTGGATGGGGCTGGGGCATGGGGAACCGTCCAACGTGATCGGTGTTCGGCCCGCGGGGCGTGCCGCCTCGGACGCGGGCCACGTCACACGTCGGCGGCTCACACCGCGGGGGCTCCCGTCTCCGTGAGGGATCCGTCGGCCAGCCGCAGCCAGCGGTTCACGCCGATCTCGGCGAGGAACCGCTCGTCGTGGCTGACCACCAGGAAGGCGCCCTGGTAGGAGTTGAGCGCGCTCTCCAGCTGGCCCGCGCTGACCAGGTCGAGGTTGTTGGTGGGCTCGTCGAGCAGCAGTAGGTGGGGGGCCGGTTCGGCGCACAGCACGCAGGCCAGGGTGGCGCGCAGACGTTCGCCGCCGGAGAGCACTTTGACGGGCAGGTGTGCCCGCGCGCCCCGGAAGAGGAAGCGGGCGAGCAGGTTCATCCGCTCCGCTTCGGGCCGCTCGGGGGCGAACGCGGCGAAGTTCTCCGCCACGGTGCGGTCCAGGTCCAGCAGGTCCAGGCGCTGCGAGAGGTAGGCGATCCGCCCGTCGTTGCGCTTGACCTCCCCGCCGTCCGGGGCGAGTTCGCCGGTGATCAGCCGCATCAGGGTGGTCTTTCCGGCGCCGTTGGGCCCGGTCAGCGCGATGCGCTCGGGGCCGCGAACGGTCAGGTCGACCCCGCCCGGAGCGAACACGTCCATGTCCCCGAGACGGACCTGCATCCCCTCGCCGAGGAAGAGGTTGCGCCCGGCGGGCACCTGGGTGTCGGGCAGTTCCAGGGTGAGGCGCTGCTCGTCGCGCAGCGCACGTCCGGCCTCGTCCAGGCGGGCCTTGGCCTCGCTGACCCGGGAGGCGTGCATCTGGCCGGACTTGCCCGCGGCCTCCTGGGCGCCGCGCTTCATGTTGCCGGCGAAGATCTTGGGCAGGCCGGCGTTCTTGAGGTTGCGGGAGGCGTTGCTCATGCGGCGCTCGGCGCGTTCGCGGGCCTGCTGCATCTCCCGCTTCTCGCGCTTGAGTTCCTGTTCGGCGTTGCGGACGTTCTTCTCGGCGACCTCCTGCTCGGCGCGCACGGCCTCCTCGTACTCGGTGAAGTTGCCGCCGTAGAAGCGCAGTTCGTCGCTGCCGAGCTCGGCGATGCGGTCCATGCGGTCGAGCAGCGCCCGGTCGTGGCTGACCAGCAGCAGGCAGCCGGTGAAGTCCGACAGCACGTCGTAGAGCTTGTGCCGGGCCTGAAGGTCGAGGTTGTTGGTGGGCTCGTCGAGCAGTAGCACGTCGGGGCGCCTGAGCAGCTGGGCGGCGAGGCCGAGGGAGACGACCTGGCCGCCGCTGAGCGTGCTCAGGCTGCGGTCCAGGGTGAGGTCGGCGAGGCCCAGCCGGTCGAGCTGGGCGCGGGTGCGTTCCTCGATGTCCCAGTCGTCGCCGATGGTGGTGAAGTGCTCCTCGCTGACGTCCCCGGACTCCACGGCGTCCAGGGCCCGGATCACCGCGGCGACGCCCAGCACCTCGGCGACCGTGAGGTTGCCGGTCAGGGGGAGGCTCTGCGGGAGGTATCCGAGTGTGCCGCCGACGGACACGGAGCCGGTGGCGGGCTTCAGTTCACCGGCGATCAGCTTGAGCAGGGTGCTCTTGCCCGAGCCGTTGGGGGCGACCAGGCCGGTGCGGCCGCTGTTCACGGTGAAGGACAGGTCGTGGAAGACCGGGGTGTCGTCGGGCCAGGCGAAGGAGAGGTTCGAACAGACGATGGATGCGTCGGACATGGAGGTGACCTCGAGCGGCTTGAGGGCGGAGAACAGAGCTCTGCCCTGGGCAGACGTGGGAAAAGGGGTACGACGAGACGGACCACGTCGGCAGCGCTCCTGAGCGCCGGCCGGTGGCCGTCAGATCCGGATCTCACCCGGAGATGTCGTCTTCACCCACCACGTCTGTGACTCCTCGATACACGGTCAACGTCACTCGCAGCCTAACAGTCTCCGTCCTGCTCGGTCGACGGCGTGGCATGCCGAGCTCATACGTGTGCATCAGCGGGCTTCTGTGTTGACACCCTCGAGACCCTCATGACAGCATCGTCACCAGTTAAGTCGGTGACGATGCTGAGCATGGTGACTCGGCAGAGTTCACATGTGCCGGAAGGAGCGCAAACCATGGCCGAAAAGCCGAAGCCGAAGCCGAGGGCCGGAGGTGCACCGGTGGGGCGGCGGGCAATGCTGGGCATGCTCGGGGCGGGAGCGGCGGGGCTCGCCGCCGCGCCTTACCTCCAGCGTGGCTGGGAGGGGTTCCTCGCCACCGCCTCGGAGGTCGACCCCTCAGGCCTGACCGGTCTGCTGCCCAACCCGGGCGGCTTCCGGTACTACAGCGTCGTCGGCTCGGTGCCGCACAAGGACGCGACGAACTACGAACTCCGGGTCGACGGACTGGTGGAGCGGCCGAAGACCTACACGCTCGACGCGTTGCGCGCGATGCCGCAGACCCGGGTCGTCCACGACGTCGTGTGCACCGACGGATGGCGGGTGGAGAACACGCCCTTCGAGGGTGTGAAGCTGGCGGACATCCTCGACGACGCCGGCGTGCGTTCCCCGGGTGCGGCGATCCGGTTCACCTGCTTCGACGGCGCCTACAGCGAGAGCCTCACGCTGGAACAGGCGCGCCGATCGGACGTCCTGGTGGCGCTGAACATGCAGGACAAACCCATCACCCACGCGCACGGCGGACCCGTCCGCCTCTACGTGGCCCCCATGTACTTCTACAAGTCGGCCAAGTGGCTGTCCGGCATCTCGGTCACCGACCAGGTCGTTCCCGGCTACTGGGAGGAGCGCGGATATGCGGTCGACGGCTGGCTCGACGGAGCCGACCGGCACAGTGACGCGGCCTGAACACGACGGCCGGGTACGCCGCTTCAGCACCGCCGAGCGCATGGTCCACCGGGCCACGGGCTACCTGATGCTGCTGTGCCTGGTCTCCGCCGCCTGTCTCTACCTCGGGCCGCTGGCCCAACTCGTCGGACGGCGCCACCTGATGGTCACGGTCCACGAGTGGTCCGGCATCTCGCTGCCGCTGCCCTTCCTGCTGGGGCTCTTCTCGCCCGCCTTCCGCGCGGACCTGCGCAGGCTGAACCGTTTCGCGGTGTACGACCGTCAGTGGCTGCGCGCCGTCCGCAGGCGCCGCACCTCGCCCGAGGCCCGCCCGGCCGGCAAGTTCAACGCGGGCCAGAAGCTCTACGCGGGCTGGATCGCCGGTGCCGTACTGGTGATGATGTTCACCGGCCTGCTGATGTGGTTCATGGGGCTGCTGCCCTTCATCTCCCGCACCAGCGCGATCTTCGTCCACGACATCCTGGCCTGGGCGATCACGTTTGTTGTCCTCGGGCACATGCGCAAGGCGTTCGAGGACCCCGAGGCGCGGCTGGGGATGCGCACGGGATACGTCAGCCGGTCGTGGGCGCAGCGGTATCACTCGCGGTGGCTGCGGGAGGAGCACGTGGGCGACGGGTCCGGGCGGCGGACCGTCGAATGACCTAACACGTCCTTCGGGTAGCCCGGGCGGTGCCCCTGGACATGGACCGTCAACTGACTGTTGTCGGGACATGTGACGCATGGCCAGAGTGAGCCGTGCACATGTGTCGCTGTGTTTCAGAGGCACATCTACTTCCTCGGATGGGAAAACAATGAGACGACTTCTGACTGTCCTCGCGGCCGGTGTGCCGCTGGCCGCGGCGGTGTACTTGCCGACCGCCTCGGCGGAGCCCCGGGACGGCTCCGCCGCCGCGCCGTTCGCCTGCTCGACGCCGTCCGTGAAGGCGCCGGCCGGGACCAAGGTGGAGTCCGTGACAGCGGTCGGCCAGGAGGGCGGCACCATCCACGGCACCGGGGCCCTGGGCGGCACGGTCACCGGCGTCCCTGCCTACTGCGAAGTGACGGTCACCCTCACGCATCCGGGCGACGGCGACCACGCCAAGGTGCGGACCTGGCTGCCCGTCAGCGGCTGGAACGGCCGTTTCCAGGGGCTCGGCGGCGCCGCCTACCTGGCCGGCGACAACGGCGTCGGCCTGGGCACCGCGGTCAAGAACGGCTACGCCGCCGTCTCCACCGACGCCGGTGTCGGCGACGCCCTCGACACCAGTTGGGCGCTGGACAGCGAGGGCCGGGTCAACACCGCGCTGCTGAAGAACTTCGCCTCCCGCTCCCAGCACGAGGCGGCGGTCGTCGGCAAGGAGGTCGTCGACGCGATCTACGGCAAGGGTCCCGCGTACTCGTACTTCACCGGCTGCTCCACCGGCGGACGCCAGGGCTATATGGAGGCCCAGCGCTACCCCGACGACTACGACGGCATCCTCGCCGACGCTCCCGCCGTCAACTGGGACGAGTTCGAGGTCGCCACCCTGTGGCCGCAGGTGGTCATGAACAACGAGAAGACCTACCCGTCCAAGTGTGAGTTCGACGCCTTCACCAACGCCGCCGTCGAGGCCTGCGACTCCCTCGACGGTGTCAAGGACGGCCTGGTCAACGACCCGTCCCGCTGCGACTTCGACCCGCGCCGGCTGATCGGCACCAAGGTCGTGTGCGAGGGCAGGGAGCTGACCATCACGGCGGCCGACGCGACCGTCGTACGCAAGATCTGGGACGGTCCGCGCACCGTCTCCGGCAAGAAGCTGTGGTACGGCGTCCCGGTCGGGGCCGACATCTGGGCACTGGCCGGGCACACCGATCCCGACGCCGACGGAAACGTCGTGGGGACGCCGTTCCCGGTGCCCGCCGCCTGGGTCAAGCTCTGGGTGGCGAAGGACCCGTCCCTCGACATCCCGAAGGTCACCTACGGTCAGTTCACGCAGCTGTTCCAGCAGTCCCAGGCCGAGTACGACAAGGTCATCGGCACGGACGACCCGGACCTGTCGGCCTTCCGCAAGTCCGGCGGCAAGCTGCTGAGCTGGCACGGCGACGCCGACGAGTACATCCCCACCCAGGGCACCGTGCAGTACCGCGAGCGGGTCGAGCGTGAACTGGGCGGCGCCAAGCGGGTCGACGACTTCTACCGTCTCTTCCTCGCCCCGGGTACCAACCACTGCGGCCTCAACGGCGCTGACGGCTCGGCCGACGGCCTCGCCGCGCTGACCGCCTGGGTCGAGCACGGCAAGGCGCCCAAGACCCTGCCCGCCACCCTGATCAACGCCTCGGGGCAGAGCGTCACCCGTGACCTGTGCAGCTACCCGCAGGTGTCCCGCTACAAGGGCTACGGCGACCCGGCCGTCGCTTCCAGCTTCAAGTGCGTCTTCCCGTCCCGGCACTGACCGGGCCGGCGACGCCCCCCGACCTGAGAAAGGCCGAACCACCATGAACACGCAGACATCGGCACCCGCGGATGCGGCGGCCACGGGCGAACGCTCCTCCCTGCTGAGGCTGTACCTGGGCCGCGGTGTCCTGGCCGTGGCATGGGCGCTGGCGTTCGCCGGAGCCCACGAGGACGTCGACGCCGTGGCGATCACGCTGCTGGTCGTCTACCCGCTGATCGACGCGGTGTCGTCACTGATCGACCACCGGGCCCTCCCCGACGGATCGGAGCGCCGGGTCACGGCGTTCAACGGGGTGCTGAGTACGCTCGCCGCGATCGCGGTCGGCATCGCCGGGGCCGGTGGCGTGGCGCCCGTGCTCCACGTGTTCGGCGCCTGGGCCGTCATCTCCGGGGCCGCCCAGGTGGCCGTCGGGCTCAAGCGGCGCGGCCCCGAACTGGGTAAGCAGTGGCCGATGCTGATCGCGGGCGGACTGTCCTTCGTCGTCGGCATCTCCTACAACATCCAGGCCGCGGGCGACGATCCATCGCTCGACGTGCTCTCGGTGTACGCCACGGGCGGTGGGGTGTTCTTCATCGTCCAGGCGGGCCTGCTGGGCTGGAAGACCCGTCAGCTGCGCAGCCGGACCGCCTGACGGCCGTACCCCTTCTGTTCCGTCCCGGCCCGCGTCTCCACGACGCGGGCCGGGACGTTTCTCATGTCGTCAGCCGACGCGGTAGCGCACCGGGAGGGAGAGCACGCCGCGGATGATGCCGGAGCCGATCCACTGCAAGAAGCCTGCCGGGGCGGCGAGTTCGAGTTCGGGGACGCGGACGAGCAGGGTGCGCAGGGCGATGGCCGTCTCCAGGCGCGCGAGCGGGGCGCCCAGGCAGTAGTGGATGCCGTGCCCGAAGGCCAGATGCCGGGCGCCCGGCCGGGTCACGTCGAGCACGGCCGGGTCGCCGTCCTCGGCCTGCGGGGCGTCGCGCCCCGCCGCACCGAGAGCGACGACGACCATACTGCCGCGGGGGATCGGTACCCCGCCCAGTTCGATGTCTTCCGCCGCGTAACGGCTGGTGGAGCGCTCGACGGAGGTGTCGTAGCGCAGGAACTCCTCCACCGCGCCGGGCACCAGCTCGGGCCGGTCCCGCAACAGCCGTAGCTGGTCGGGGTGTTGCAGCAGCGCCAGCACGGCGTTGCCCAGCAGGTTCACGGTGCTCTCGTGACCGGCGACCACCAGCATCATGGCCGTGCCCACGAGTTCCTCCTCGGTCAGCCGGCCGTCCTCCTCGTCACGTACGGCGACCAGGGCGGACAGCAGGTCGTCCTGGGGGCGGCGACGTTTGTCCGCGACGAGGTCGGCCAGCAGCCCGTGCAGACCGGCCAGCGCCGGGCGGTGCTCGGGCGAGGCCACCTGGAGCGCCCGGGCCGACCAGCGGCGGAAGTCCGGGTGGTGTTCCTCGGGGATGCCGAGGAGTTCGGCGATGACCGTGCCCGGCAACGGGGCGTTGAACGCCTCGACGAGGTCGGTCTCGCCCGCCGGCGGCAGCGCGTCGATCAGGTCGTGGGCGATCTGCTCGATGCGCGGCGCCAGTTCGGCCGTACGACGCGGGGTGAACGCGGCCGAGGCCAGCCGGCGCAGCCGGGTGTGCTCGGGCGGGTCGGCCTCCATCATCTGCGCGCCGAGCCCCACCGAGGGCTTGTTGAGGACGTAGCCGGCGGCGGCCAGGGCCTCGGCGGCGGGCGTGGCGTCCTTGAGCAGGGCGGGGTGGGCCAGCGCCTCCCGGGCCAGGTCGTAGCCGACGATCACCCAGCCCTTCAGGCCGAGGTGGAACTCGGCCGGATGGATGGGCCCGAGTTCCCGCAGCCGGGCGTACCGCGCGGGGGCCTCCGCCTTGAAGGCGGGATCGATGACCACCCGGCCGTCCTGGTACGGGCACTCCTCGTGGGGGCTCATGACACGTCTCTCCCGTTCTGGCGGTCAGGTCGTCGTCATGAGAACGAGCCGGGTTCCGTGGAGGTTCAGACGGCGGACCCATGTACGGACACGCCGGAGGGGCATGCGCGGTGCGCATGCCCCTCCGGCGGCGGAGAACTCAGTTGTCGCTGTTGAAGATGGTCAGCACGCGCAGCACCTCCAGGTAGATCCACACCAGCGTCGTGGTGAGACCGAAGGCGGCCAGCCACGCCTCCTCGCGCGGGGCACCGTAGGCGACGGCGTCCTCGACCTGCTTGAAGTCCAGGGCGAGGAACGCCGCGCCGAGCAGGATGCCGACGACGCCGAAGAGGATGCCGAGGCCGCCGCTGTGGAAGCCGAGGCCGTCGCCCGCGCCGAAGGCGGAGAAGAGGAGGTCGGCGACGAGCAGCAGGAGGAAGCCGGTCGCGGCCGCGGCGACGAACCCGGTGAACCTCTGGGTCACCCGTATCCAGCGCATGCGGTACGCGACGAGCACACCCGCGGACACTGCGAAGGTGCCGAGCACCGCCTGCACGACCACACCCGGCGCGATATAGGTCGAGATCGTGCTGGAGAGGACGCCGAGGAAGACACCCTCGAACGCCGCGTACCCGAGGATCAGCACCGGGGACGGCGTCCGCTTGAAGGACTGGACCAGCGACAGGACGAAGGCGACGAGAGCCGCGCCCACCGCGATGCCGTACGAGCGGCCGATGTTCGCCTCGTCGACGGGCAGCAGGAGCCAGGACAGTACGGCCGTCAGGGCCACGGTGCCGAGCGTCGTCCCGGTGCGGACGATGACGTCGTCCATGGTCACCGCGGTACCGGCGGTCCGCGGTGACGTGTCCGCACCGGGGGCGTAGGGGTTGGTCGCGTAGTCGTCCGCCGGCCGGCCGCCGACAGCGGCACCCACCGGCCGCTGCGCGTAGGCGTCGGCCGGGCCGGCGTCACGGGCGGCACCCCAGCGGGAAAAGATCGGGTTGCTGGACCTCACGTCATTCCTCCTCGTCCGCCGCACACTCGCGGCCTGCGGCAAAGCGTTGTCATCGGGTGTCCGGGACGGCACACGTGTGGCACTGGTCATGTGCCGGGCCGACGACGGCAACCCTGCGCGTCACCACTCTGACAGGTGACGCGATCGGAAGCAAGTCATCCGAGTGCGCGCACCCGGCGGCGGTCATTCGGACGGTGTCGCCGGGCCGTCGAGCAGCTCCATGAGGAAGCCGTCCCAGTTCAGGCCGTCCATCTCCGCCTCGGCCGAGGTGATCCGGTAGGTCGCGTCGAGCCACTCCGCCAGCGGTGCCGCGGGCACCTCGAACAGGGCCTCCACCTCCTCCGATTCGAGAAGCAGCCAGGACGAGGGCCGTTCCCTGGGCAGCGCCGGCCACATCCGTACGTCGCCGCAGCCGCTCATCGATGTCAGGCCGTGGTGGAGGAGCTCGCGGCCGATACGCCAGATGAGACTCGGTCCTCGTTCCGCCAGGAACTCGACCGTGATCACCGCGGGCATGTCCGGGTCGAAGCGGAACTCCGCCCGTATCGGCAGCGGGGTGAACTCATCGAGCATCTGGTCGAGGTCCAGGAACAGCGGAGGCACCGGCTCGGACGCCGGACGCGCCTTCAGGGGTGACTGATCACGGTGCATGACAGGAGTTCCCCTCCATGGGACGAAGTCTGCGCCTACCACTCTTCGCCGGGAACGGAACCCACACATCGGTCACTTGACGGTCAAGCGACGTCGCCTGGAAGGGCGTAGCAGAACCCCGGCGGCCGAAGAGCGGCTCCGGGAAGCGTCGAACGGGCTGCGCGGGACGTGACGTAAGTCAATTGGCTGCGGAGAGGCCGAAGGCCGACAAGCGGAAACACGTTTCTCGAAAACGCGGACCCCGCCTGTGGCCGGGGGCGGACGGCTGCAGGCGAGGATCCCTCGATGTCAGGGTGGCTCCACCACGAAGCGGACCCGTGGGTCCGGTACGATGATTACCGGACCCACGGGTCTGCTTATGGCGTCCCTCCGCAACCGAAGGACACACCCACGATGAGCCACGTCCGTATCTCCGACGCCCTCCGCGCCCTGGTCTTCGAGCCCGACCCCGCGGTGGAACTGCACGAGGTCCTCGACCGCTACTACGCCCCGGACTACACACACCGCAGCGACGGAAAGACGCTGAACCGCGACGAGTTCACGCGGATGGTCGCGGGCATCCGCGGCCAGGTCACGGAAGGCACGGTCACCGTGCTCGACGAGCTGACCGACGGTGACACCTACGCCGAACGGCACGTCTTCCACATCACTTTGAAGAACGGCACCACCCAGAGCCGGGAGATCGCGATCTTCGGCACCTTCGCCGAGGACGGCCGCTTCCGGCACCTGAGCGAGACGGGTTTCGACCTCGAGCCCGCCCGGACCGTCTGAGCCACCCACGATCGGAGGACCACCGTGCCCCGTCTCACCGACCCGGATCCCGCCTCGTTCCCGGACGAGGTCGCCACGTTCCTCGGCAAGCTGCCGCCCGACCCGATGGTCAAGATGATGTCCCACTCGACGGGCACCGTGAAGCCGTTCGTCGAGTTCGCCAGGACACTGTTCACCTCACTCGAACTGCCGGACCGCGCACGCGAACTGGTGATCCTCACCGTCGCCGCCCACACCGACGGCACGTTCGTCGCGGCCCAGCACGACCCCATGGCCCGCTCGGCCGGCGTCGACGAGCGAACCCGGCAGCTCGTCCGCGACCGGCAGATCGACAGCCCCGAACTGTCCGAGGCCGACCGCGCGCTCGTCCGGTTCACCGCCGAGGTGGTGCGGCACCCACGCGTCTCCGACGAGGTCTTCGACGAGGCCCGCCGGTTCCTCAGCGACCGCGAACTGGTCGAGGTGCTGCAAGTGGCCGGCTACTACTGGTCGTTCGGACGGATCGCCACCGTGCTGAACGTGGAGGTGACCAAGGTGTACGACGACGAACCGGTGCTCGGCACCTCCGGTGACACCACCGGCGTCTGAGGCGCGGCGGGCCTCTCAGGGGGTCGGCGCGGGTGCCGGGTCGAGCCGGATCGTCGCGGCATGTGCCTCCGGGCGCGCGACGAGGGCGTCGGCCACCGGTCCGTACTTGCCGCGGAAGGCGGCGTCGAGTCCGGAGGGTGGTTCGAGGTCACGGGTCGTGAGCAGGACATCGCGGGTGACGCCGCCCACCTGGATCGTTCCGTGACCGTGTTCCCGCGCCGCCCGGTACCAGCGGGAGCGGACTCCCCGGTAAGCGCGGACGTACAGTTCGCCGTCGACGACCACCATGCCGATCTCCACACCGGGGCGGTCACCGTCCCCGGCGGTCAGGACGAGGGAGTAGGTCTCGGAGAGCAGGGTCTGGTCTTCGGGCGCCCAGGTGGTCATCGGGTCAGGTCCTCTGTTCGGTCGGTTCCGTCCGCTCCGCGGTCCAGGAGGTGAGGATGCGCAGGGCGTCGTGGGAGGGGCTGCCGGGTTCGGCGGTCAGGACCATCAGGCGCTGTCCGGAGCCGTCGGGGCTCGCCCAGGTGTCGCAGTCGAGGGTGAGGTCTCCCACCAGGGGGTGGCGGTAGCGCTTGGTGCCGTAGGTCGCGCTGTTGACGCGGTGTTCGGCCCACCAGGTGCGGAAGTCGGCCTCCTGGATGGTCAGTTCGCCGACGAGGCGGGCG
>NZ_JBHWJT010000044.1:0-50581 GCF_042731325.1 Streptomyces sp. NPDC059866
CTCGATGCGATGCATGGGTGCTGTACCTCTCCCAACCAGAGTGCTGTAGCTATATACAGCACACGAGATGCCCAACGTACAGCACACCCAAACCTCTTGCTGGAAAAGGCAGATGAGGACACGTCAGCCTTGCGTCGAAACGCACGTGACCTGAAGCTGTGGTCCGTCGTTGGCCACATCGGCTTGAGTGGCTGCGCCAGGTGCCTGAAGGGCCGGTGGGTCGTCAGTCACGCGTGGATCCGAAAGCTGACGGGCGTCGATCCGAAGACACTTCGGGGAGGGCCATGGGGAAGTTGATGCCCGGTGGCCAGGCCTCGGCCGCAGCGCATGACCCGGGCCCACCGCAACACGCGACGGGCCCGGCCCTGGTGGCCGAGGCGGGATTTGAACCCGCGACCTCTGGGTTATGAGCCCAGCGAGCTACCTACCTGCTCCACCCGGCGGCCCCCACCGTAGAACCCCAAGCACGAGCCGAGCGAGCGAACTTCGAGGCCTCTCGCCCTCAACAGCGTTGTCACTCGCGCGCGGGTGGGAGGCAGAGAGGCTGCCGCGAGTCGGGAGGGTCTATGGGGTGGGTCAGTCGGCGGGACTGAAGCTGACCGGGGCGTTGGGGCAGCCGGCGGCCAGGTCGGTCAGCGTCTGCTGCTCGACAGGGTCGACGGACAGCGCCCAGCGGAGTTTGATCGCGGTCCAGTCGGCCACATAGCGGCAGACCACAGCGTCGCCGGGCAGCCACTCGGCCGGGTCCTGATCGGCCTTCTGCCGGTTCGACCGGGCAGTCACCGCCACCAGCGCCCGCTCATCACCGAGATCGTTGGCGTACCGCTCCCGCCGCTTTGCCGTCCAGTTGGACGCCCCGGAATCCCACGCTTCGACCAGCGGGACCAGGTGGTCGATGTCCAGGCCGCGCGGGCCCGCGACGTACGTATCGTCGTACCACGAGTACCATTCACCCCCGTTCAGGGTGCAACGCCTGCTCACCGAGGGCGCGGTGGTGGCCTCTTCGAGCAGGACCTCGGCCCGGGTGGAGCAGCCGTCGCGGTCGGCGTCGATCCAGTGATTGAACAGGTCCCGGTCATAGCCGGTCCGGTCCTCCTCGGCCACCGGCAGCGCGGCGACCGCTGTCTGCAGGGGAAGCGTCTCCTGGGCATGCGCTGGAGCAGTGACGGCAAGGGCAGCGGCTGCCAGAACTCCGGCCAACGACAGACGAATTGCAGTCTCCACACTGCGTGCATGCCGCTCACTCTTTGCATCCATGCGCCAACTGGCGCAGCGTCACACCTGAGAGCTATTTGTCGCACTGCGCGGCGTCGGGGGTGATCCGCGAGACGAGATAGTCGCGCAGCGGCTGCGGCAGCGCGTCGAAGGTGCCGTCCCACAGGTGCGTCCTGGTGCGCTCCAGAGCGGCCTGGGCGGTGGCCGGGGCACCGCCGTACTGGCTTTCCGGGGTGTCGATAGACACCATGCGAACCGCCATTTCGATGTTGGGGTGTCGCCGTCGGTGACACTCAAGAACCCGTAGTCGTTGGCGGGCCGGCTGGGGCCCACGAAACCGAGATCGACCATTGCTGCTCTCTCGAAGGTTGGCCCGAGGGCGCGACGGTTGGGCACTCGGCAGGAACATCACGGCTGATCAGGGCTTCGGAGCGGGCCACCTGCCGGTGCCATAGCGATTCCTGGCTCCGACCTCCCCCAAACCCTCATATTCGCTTGCACGCCATCGTCACTCGGGCCAACGTCGCCTGACATCCGACGAAGGCAGAGAAGATGACCACGCAGACCCACCCCGTCGACCACGCACTCATCCAGGCCGCAGCCCACGTCGCCCGCACGCGCTGCCGGGGCGACAACCACACCATGGCAGCAGCAGCCCGTGCCCGGGACGGCCGGATCGTCACCGCGGTGAACGCCTACCACTTCACCGGAGGACCCTGCGCTGAACTCGTTCTCATCGGCACAGCAGCCACCCAGGGCGCCTACGAGCTGGACACCATCGTCGCCATGGGCGACCGCGACCGAGGGGTTGTTCCCCCGTGCGGCCGCTGCCGTCAGGTCCTTCTCGACTACTTCCCCGCCCTCAAGGTCATCGTGGGCGAGGGCGACCGCATCCGAACCGTTCTCATCACCGACTTGCTGCCCGAAAGCTACGTCTGGGCCGACCACCAGCTCGAGGCCGAGCCAACCGCGCCACTCAGCACGGGCTGACACCGCCGACAACAGGGCGAACGTTGCCTGATGCGGCACTAGGTGGTAAGTGGGGCGTTGCTGAGGGGTCGGTAGATGGTGGGGCAGGACACGCCAAAATCGTCGGCGATGTGCCGGACGGTGTCGTCGCCGGAGTCGTATATCTCCCATGCGAGGGCGCGGCAGCTTTCGCTCAGCCCCCCAGCCCGACCCTACTCAGAACGGCCCCACAAAGGCGATGTCGGCCTCTTCTGGCGCTGGCTGAAGCATGACGGGCGGCGGTCGCCACCACGCGATCCGGTCCCCGAGCAGAGTGAAGACGACTGCCCGCTCCCACCACCAACCCACCGCGACGGCGCTGCCTACGAAGATGGTCGTGTCCGCGATCAGTCGGCGCCCCGGACCTGCGAGCACCCGCGTCACCCGGCCTCCGCCTCGGTCGTGGCCAAACACCGCCCCGGCGTCAGCGCTGGTGAGGCGCGTCGCGTGGCCGGGCCATGGCATTCGCTCGAGCACCTTGCCGGTGGGCCCGGGCATGAGCAGTTCCGAGTCAGTGGCAGCCACGATCGCCGTGCTGGCGAAGGCAAGGTCGTGGACGGCTGAGCCCAGGTCGTGCGCCCGTACCTCGCCGCCGTCCAGCTCGGCCCAGGCAGTCGAGCCCGTGGCAGCCATTGCCACCGCCGCGTCTTCCGGTGAAACCGCGAGGATGTCCCAGGCACCGGCGCCCGCCCACCGCTGCTCCAGCTGACCGTTCGCGGTGACGGCGAGCAGCTGGCGTTCTTTCCGTTTGCCCGTGATGGCCGCCAGCACGACGATCTCGGCGTGCAGCGGGTCGCCCGCGATGTCGAACACCTCGGCGCCCACGTCGAGCCGGTCCGGGCTGCGTGCCTCCCCGCCGTCGACGGTCCAGATCAACAGGCTCGAACCAGACGCGGTGGCGATGGCATCGCCTGCTGCAGCGATCTGCTGGTTGCCGACCGTTCGAGCTTGCTCGATGAGTGGGAGCAGAATCTGGCCGTGATCTCCGACATCCCGCGGCTCGACCGGACCCTCGTCCGGCGGCTGCGGCAGGAACAGTGCACCCCGGCGGGGGGCGGCTCGGGGTAGGGCATCGCGAGGGATCGTCAGGCCGAGGTAGCGACCGTTGAGCGGGTACTGTTCCCGCAGGACGATCTGGTTGTCGGGCAGCCGGACGACCAGTTCGCCGCTGGGGTACCCCGCCGCAGTGGTGCAGACCGACCTTTCCAGCCGGAACTCGCCGATGCCGTCGGTGACTGCGGTGCACTTCTGTCCGCCGACTGTAAGTTCGACCGTGACCCCGGTCAGTGCCTGACCGCCGGGCAGCGCCACCCGCCCGACGAGTGGTTCACGCCTCATCGTCGCTCCCTTGAGTGTGGTGCCCGCTCGCGCGCGGCAGCGGGCCCACGACGACCGGACCGCCACCGCCGATTGGCACGCCGCCGTCGACGACGACCGGACCGCCACCGCCGCCCGGAGGGGGACTGATGGAGCCACCGGATGTGGCGACAATGATCGGTCCTGCCGTGGCCGAGGCTAGGTTGGAGTTGCCATCGAAGTGGGCTTCGACCTGTACCGTGGTGGCGCCGACCGGGACCGACCTGAACGTTGTCGTGAACGCCCCGCCCGTCTGTACCGGCGCCAGTTTCCAGGAAGGCCGCTGGCCGGTGCTGTCCGCCAGGCAGACCCACACCTGGTCTGCGGTGGTGCCGCCAGCGAGGATGCCGGTGACCTGGACGCCCGGTGGCGTGCTCGTGGCCGACAACGTCAGTGTCGTCGCCTCCCGCGGGCGTATTGCCAGCTGCCAGCCCCCGAACGCTTCCACGTTCGTCATGTCCCGCGACCAGCGGCAGGCATGGAGGACGAACGCGTTGTCGAAGTGGGATTGAGGTGAAACCTCTGCCGTGTCGGCGGAGATGCTGACGACGAACTGGCTTGACCCCCTGGCCGGCACCCGCAGCGTCCTTGGTTTGCACGTCATGCGGTATCCGGGGGCGAGACCGACCGGTTCCAGGTAGACGAGTACGTCTTCCGGGCCGCTGTTGGCGACCGGCAACGCCAGCTTGTACGGCTCGTAGGGGCTGCCGCTGATCAGCTCGAAGTCGACGATGTTCTTCTGCGCCCGGTTGTTGTGCAGCCACAGATCGGTCGATGCTTCGTAGACCGGGACCGGGCCGCCGCCCGGTGCCTGCGGGATGTCCCAGTCGCTGATCTGGACGAGCAGGCACTGGTGGGCGTTGTTCGCCGGAGCAACAGCCCACCGCCCCTCGGCGAGTGCGAACGAGTTCGCGTCGACCGAGGGGATGACGTGGTTGTCGAGGAAGCGGAACTCGCCCTTGTCCCCGCATCCGGGGGGTTCCCAGATATAGAAGCGGACGTTGACGTTGAGCGCGGCCACCGTGCCTTTGTTGTGTACTCGCGCGACGATCAGGTGCGGCTCGGTTCCCGACTTTCGGAAACGCACCTTGTCTCCCTGCTCGTACGGCGTGCCAACCGGGTAGGACTCCCGGCCGTTCGGCGGCCAGTCGATCCAAACGTCCGGGTTGCGCCACGGCGGGTTTGCGTCGGTGAAATGAAGGTCGATGAAGTCCGCCTGCTCGCGCTCCACCCTGGTGCGCAGGACGGGGATGGCGCCACCCCTAACGTCCTGCCGTGCGACGACGCTCACCACCGTGCCCTCGTGGGCGAGCTCCGGTGCGGTAGCAAGGTCGAATGCCTCACCCGCGTTGTCCAGCTCCGACCCGACGTTCAACGGATGGGCGTATCGGCGGTACTTGAAGTCGACTACGTACCGCTCCGGGTCGGAGCACGCGATGCCGTCGCTGACCAGCAGCGCGGCTGTGCTGCCGGCCGCGAAGGGAAGGTTCTGGCTAAAGAGCGTCCCCGCGGCCCTGGCCTCGACCAGAAGGAATCGCGCGCCGGCGCCAGGCAGGGTGATCTCCATGAGCTGGCGGATGGGCAGGCTACCGCCCACGGCGGCGCGGACATCGGCCTCCAGCGTGGCGTCCCAGTGCTCGACCGGCACCAGCCAGCACTCCTCGGCGGTCGGGGCCGTCGGGTCGGGCAGCGCGACGCGGTGGATGCGAGTCGCCGGTATCCACCGCAGGTGCCGCTTGTGGTATCCGGCCAGGTGCGGCGTCTGCTGGTGGCTGGACATCAAATCCCAGCCCCTGAAGTAGCGCAGCTGGTTTTGGTTCTCCGGGTCGTTGTCGTAGGTATCCGGCAGCCCGAGGCACCAGTCGGTGGGAACTGCCATACCGCCCGCTTGAGTGCCCTCCACGCCACCCAGCGTGTGGGCCAGCTCATGGCACGCGGTTCCCACCGGCGCCGGCCCCGGAAAGGCCGAGGTGATCCAGTTCCCCTGGAGCTCGATGTCTGCGTCCCCGGTATGTTGCGCAGTGGCCCACCACTTGAACATCCGCAGCCCTGCAACCGCGGCCGGGTCGGCATCCCAGGTGGGCGGCGCCGGCGGCGGTGTTCCCAGGAACGCGACGTAGATGCAGCGGAAGTCGCGCGCGGGATTGGTGAGCCACGCGGTCTGGTCACCACCGCCGAGCGCGTCGTTGACCAGGGTCAGTACGTCGTTAATCAGCTCCTGGGCGCCGCGGTCGCTGATGGTGCTGCTCTCGCCCGCGGTCACCACGCCAGGAACGACGACCGGGGAGTCGAACCCGATCTTGCCGAGGCCGGTCTGGGTCAGGATGGACACTGAGGATCCGACCCCGCCGTCGAGATCCGAGAGCCGCACCCTCGTCGTCAACGTATCGCCGGAGAGCGTCACTGTCGGGTCGCGCAGCAGCTGGTTGTCGGTCCCCCCGAAGCCAGATTCCTCCTGGGCAAGTTGCAGCCGCTGGATGAGGTAGTCCTGGATCGGGCCGGTGCCCGCAGAGGGGGTGAACCGCGATGGCGCGGCAAGGTCCAGCCCGAGTTTCGCAAGCCCGGTCTGGGACACGACCTCGACGCTGGCTGACCCGTCGCCGTAATCGGGATGCACCGAGAGGTCGAGCACGAGTCTGCCCAATGCGCTGGCGCTGACGCTGCGGATGCGCCGGACCTGGACCGGCTGAAGTAGTGCCGGGGCGGTCCCCGGCAGGTTCAGCGCAGCGGTGGCCGCCTCAATGCGCGCGCTCAGGTAGCTGGCAACCACGGCCAGGTCGGCGCCCATGGACGCCGCGTTCACTGAAAATGAACTGTCGGTGAAACTGACGTTCAGCTGGCGGGCGGTGCCGAGGCTGTCGGTCACGAGCAGCTGGAGAGCGTCGGTCGCGGCGAACGCAATGGTCACAGGGAACGTCCCGTGGGTCGACTCGGCCGAAAGCGCCGAAAAGCTCACTCCCAGCTCCTGCTGGGGCCGCTCGCGAGGGCGCACGTCAAGTCGCAGACTTTCGGTCCCATCGAAGACGACGGGCGACCCGGCGACGACGCCGGGCTCGGCCGCGTCGAAGCCGCCCGCCTCGAACCTAGGGTTCCAGTAATCGGTGAGCGCCCTGGGCAGCTGCAGCGGCTGCGCTCGCGGGGCGACGTCGTGGCCGAACACCTGGAACTCGGTCGTCAGCCGGGTGAACGAGTTCTCGTGGAAGTACGCCGTTACCTCGTCAAGCAGGCGTGTTCGCAACGCGGCCGTCAGATTCCCGAGGTCGGGGTCACGGAACACCTGCCCCGGCACGAGCACCGGCACCACGAGTGTTCGGTACGTGCCGGTGGCCGGCGGGAAAGGAAGTCTCCTCGCCATCGAAAACTCCCATCCATGGGACGCGTCGCGTTCGACGCGCATGCACAACGGCTGACCTCAGTCTGGGCACAGTGCCCTGGGATACCGCGAATGGGCGTAGGCCATGTGGGTGATGTACGGCCTTGGGCTCGCCTCGACAATCGGCACTTCCATCGTCAGCGCCATTACCTACGTACTTCTGGCACTCGCCCGGCCCGGCGACGCAGCGCCGGACTGCTCCTCGGCCCGGCCTGCGGACCTCGAGGCCTCGCCGGCGGTTACCTCGGCGCGCGTCCCTGCGCCGCCCGCGAGTGTCGTCCTCCGCCGCCATCATGCGGGCAGACAGATCAGGCACGGGACCCGAACGGGTCGGCGCTGAGCTGTCGCAGCGGGGTGACCTTCGCACCGTCCGTCGGATCACCGATGGCAGCGCGGCGCAGGTCCGCGCACCCGGTCGTCGCCAAGCCGGAGGTGATCACACGTCAGCTGCTGACGGCGGGCCTGCCCGGCGTGCAGCCGCTCAGCCCCGGCGGCCAGGCCGCCCAGAATGTCAGAGCCGCGGGATCGGGACGGCTCCCGAGCCGCCGTCCCTACATCCTGGGCCAGGCAGGCCCGGAGTTCAGCGGCAGCGGCGGCCCGCCGACTGGGGTTCTTCAGCCCAGGGTCGGTGGACAGGCGCGAGTGGACGAAGCTGACCGCGGCTGCTGCTCAGGAACCAGAACACGTCGCCGGGGACGTAGTCGTCGTAGGCGACGGTGACCGTCTCGTCGGGCCGGATCTTGCGGTACAGGCGGGTTCCGGCTGTGTCGGCCGCCTCGTGGAGGGCGCGGTACAGGTCGTCGAAGGGGTCGAGCTCCATGCCGATGGCTGTGTCGCTCTCGGCGCTGTCGCCGGTGATGTAGACCGACCCGCGCAGCTCCAGTCTCTCGTAGCCGTAGTGAGCGGCGAGGGTGGCGGCGATCGGGTTGTCCTCGCCCGTACTGGCGGGCTGGTGGTGCATCTCGATGCCGTCGGCGAGCAGCAGCGTGGCGTACGGCGCCGCTCCGGCGAGGACGGGCAGCTCGGTGAGCGACCCGGGGGTGGTGCCCGATGAGCCAGTCCAGCATCTTCGCCACGGGGGTGGTGATGCCGTAAAAGGTCGGTTGACGGTGTAGTCGCTCGAGCCAAATCGGAAGTTGGCCATCGTTCCTCGCCTGGTTGAACCCTTGCCTGATGGTGGCAGGCCAACCGGCCCCGCCGGCAGCAGTTTTCGCCGTCGACCGCATGATGCGACCACCACCTCAAGCTGCTGCTGCAGGCTGGGCTCATCGACTGCGAGCGGCGCGGGACCTGGGGCTACTACTGGGTGCTGCCCGGCGTCTGCAAACCGCCGAAGCCAAGCGCGTGAACGCGCCGCTCGGCCGCCTCATCGCGGCCGAGGAGATCAAGGCCGGGCTGCTGGCGGCGGTGGTCGGCTCCGGCATTCAAGCCACCGAGCTGTTGCGCGACGTCGGCGTGCAGCTGTTCGCCAACACCCTCGCCATCGTCTTCAGCCTGGGCGTCATGATCGCTCTGCCCGGGCTGGTCTCCGGCGCGCACTTCAACCCGCCCGTCGTCCTCGCCGCCTGGTTCACCGGCCGCCGCACCCCAGACGGCCTCACCGCTCCCCCTAGTGACGACAAGGCACCTCCACCTCGACCGGTGAGGCCTTAGCGTCTCACGAAGTCGGGGTGGTTGCCGCGGGCGAACCTATCGTTGAGGAACATGCACTCGAACTGGAGGACCATCGACGGCCCAGGGTCGTTCGGTCCTTCGTCGAGGGGCAGGATCTTCACTCGGCAGCGGATGACGCCCAGGACGGCGGTCGTGGTCTCCGCGTTGATGCGCTCCGCCGACAGCTTCCCGATGTAGACCGAGTCCTGGTCGGAGTAGTTCCACACCTCGTCCCTGTCGTACTTCAGACTCCTCAGCTTCAGATACACCGGCGCCCGGCGGGGGTCACGTCCCGAGGGCTCAGTCGGGTCGTAGTGCAATTGGCAGTGCCAGCGGTACCAGCAGCGCCAGCCGGGCGGGACGCTCGGCACGACACGGGCGGTGAACGCGGCGCGTACCAGGGTGGGCGGTAGGCCGGAGGCGAGCAGGTCCCTGCTGAGCGACGGGATGATGCGCGACTGCTTGGCGAAGTCGATGCGGAGCGGGTCGCGGCTCTCCTGCAGCGATTCGGGGAACCAGGTGGGTACGCCGCGCTTGATGTTGTCGTATCCGGGGAAGAAACGCAGCTTCCCACCGGGCTTGTTGGCCAGGCCGCGAAAGCGGTCCGCGTCGTGTACGTCATAGGTCGGGCCGACCGGGACCCCCAGATGCTCGGACCAGACCTTCGAGCGGAAGGCCGACGCGAAGGCCTTGTCGTGGATGATCGCTGACAGCTCCGTGTCGGGCTCGTCCCGCCCCGAGCGGACGCCTTCGAGAGAGATGCCCCCGGCGTTCGCCGAGCCGATGAGAGACCAGGCGTCGTCGATGATGAGCACCTTGGAGTGGATGTAGATCTGGCCCTGCACATTCGACCGCCGGTCGTGCTGGTGCAGCGCGTACATCCCGAAGGTGGCCGGGCTGCGGCTGGCCTTGATGACGTCCTCCATCTCTGTCCCGATGAAGAGCTCCTGGTTGGAGCCCAGGCCCGCGGCGAACAGCCCTTCGTACGGCACCATCAGGATGATCCGGAAGTCCGGGTTGTTCTTGTTGCGGCGTGCCGCCGCAGCCAGCTCGGCCCAGATGTCCTCGTCCGCGACCCACTGGTTCTCCAGGTAGATGTACTTGTTGGCTGACCTGATGCCGATGAGGTAGGCCTCCTTGCAGGAGTGTTCCCACTCGTCGGAGCGGTTAGTGTTCCAAGTGGGCTTCTGGCGGTGCCAGTTGTCCTTGCGCGGCATGGACCGGACGATCTGGACCGTGGGAGCGGCCGGCTCCTCACCGTCGGCCGGGTAGGTGTACGACAGGACCGACTTCTGGGCGAAGGGCGGCAGGGCCGGAGGCCTGCGGTCCTGTGTCGCCTCCACCGCGACGTGCCGGGGATCCTCCCCGATGTGCTGCGACCACGCCTCGTAGCTGTTGAGTGACTTCTTCCTGATCGTGTGGAGGCTGCCGTGATTCCAGCGCTGCAGAAAGTTGTCACGCACGAACTCCACAGCGGGCCCCTGGAGCCTCAGGTGCACGTCGTGCCAGAACTTCTGGGTGCGGTCGACATGCCGGTGCCGGGCCGTGTGCTCCGAGGTGTCCCATCGGTCGCCGTCGAGGTACGTGAGGTCGATCCCGCCGAGGAAGGCGACCCGGTCGTCGATCACCACCGTCTTCTGGTGGTGTGTCGCGAAGATGTCGGAGTTGGGGTGGATGTCCGTGCGGCAGTGCACGTTCTTCAGGCCCTTGAGGCTGTCGAACAGCTTCAGGGTCTCCGGCAGATAGCCATACAGCTCACCGGCCTTCATGATCTTCGCGCGGATGGGGTGTCCGCCGGTGATCACTTCGGACTCGTCCCGCCAGAACTGGTTGACCAGCAGGAAGACCTGGACGCCGCGCTCGCCGGTCTGTCTGAGGACCTGGGCGAGGGTCGCCACCGCATCACTCGGCTTCCCGGTCCGGATCAGGCCGAACTCCGCCATGAAGTGCAGCCCGGTGAGGAAGACGAACTTCTTCGCGGACCGTAGGTCCTCGTAGAGGTCGGCGCAGTAGTCCCTGCCGTCGGTGTACAGCCGGGTGGAGTTGCCCGTCGTCACGGGCAGGTACTTCACGAAGTAGGTCATGGCGTGCTGCCGCAGAAGGCTGTCGTCAGGATTCGACCCACTCGCCGGCCGCGTTGCGCGTCCAGACGGGCAGCTTGTCGTCCGCGCGCAGGTGTACCAGCGTCGTCGGCACACGGACGAGCCAGTGGTCTCCTTCGGGGACCTCCTCACCGGGGCGGTCGAGGCGTTCGGCGATCTCGTCGGCGATGGGTACGTAGAGCGGTGTGGAGATGGGGGGCAGCGGTCCGCCGTTCCAGATCTCGCCGAACGTCATGAAGTGGTCGATCGCGCCTTCGAACCCCGGTCTGGCGGGCACGGCCACGCGACAGTAGCCCGCCTTCAGGAATTGGTTCATGACCGGGTCGGCATCCTCGTAGGCCACCCGCTCGGCCCACTCGCTCTTGCGTCCCCAGAAGTACGGGTAGGCGACCCAAGTCATTTGCTCCCACTCGAAGGCCTGCTCGAAGAAGCGGACGTACGGTCCCTCCGCGGCGTTCTCGGGCAGGTCCGTCTCGGGCACGGAGAACGAGCCGGTGCGCACCGCGCCGAAGAGGTCAAAGTGTTGGTCGGTCAGGATCGTGATGCAGTGCTTCTTCAGCTCGTCGTTCATCAGCTCACGATTGAGCTGCGGGTTCTTGCCGCGGACGGCCACCCCCGCCTGGACCTCCAGCTCGGCGAGTTTCTCCTCGTACTCCGACAGCCTCGCCTTGTAGGCCTCGGCCAGCTTGGCATGGGTGTCCAGCCGCCATTTCAGCAGTGCCCGGTCGGTGCGCCTGCACTTGACCTCGACGGCGACCGCGATATCGCCGACCAGGATGGTGACGAGCGCCGCCGGAATCGAGTCCGTCTCGTCGTTCAACGCCGTGCCCCACACCCAGTCGCCGTCCTTGAACCGATGGCTGCGCGACCCGAGAACGACGTCGACGACCGCGTCCCCCTCCCAGATGCTGCGGACGCAGCCGACAGTCCCGTAGATCGCCTGGTAGCCGTCGTCGATCGCGATCTGAGCCGAGTGCGTGAACTCGACGTTCTTGTCCTCGGCGTTGGCGTTGTAGTCGTGCGACTTGG
The DNA here is from genome assembly GCF_042731325.1 of Streptomyces sp. NPDC059866. NCBI lineage: Bacteria > Bacillati > Actinomycetota > Actinomycetes > Kitasatosporales > Streptomycetaceae > Streptomyces > Streptomyces sp. NPDC059866. The sequence continues at coordinate 11,737 of NZ_JBHWJT010000044.1, forward strand.
TCCGGTAGAGCTCGGGCGGCGGCTGCACATCGGTGGCGCCGTACTCATGGACCCAGGTGAAGTAGTTCGTCTCGGTGATCTGGTCGGGCCGCAGCGTGAACGGCGCCGGTTTCGTCAGATCGACCGCACGGGCGTGCGCGCCTTCCAGTGCCGAGATCAGGAAGGCGGCGGGTTCCGGCACCATGAAGTCGTACATCATGCGAATGCCGTAGTTGAACATCTGTGCCTGGTAGACCTTGTTCACCCATTGGTAGACGCCCGAGATATGCCCCGCGCCAGCCGTGTTGTCGAGGGAATGCGTACTCTTCTCGATCACCTCGTTCGTCACCCGCAGCGACGACCGCTCCAGGACCCGTTCGGTGATCTTCGTGGCGCTCCGCTCGGTTACGTCCTGGGAGAAGGTGGCGGCGGTCTTCGTCGCCTCCTCCCTGCTGCGGGACACAGAGCCCTCCGCGCTGGCCGAGAACTCCACGGTGGGTCCGTACTTGCCGGAGATAGTGAGCCCAGCCGTCAGCGAGGCGTCCTCAGTGATCGTCCTGCTGGCCTCCCGGCTCATCTCGAAGCGCGTCGTCGACTCCAGCTCGCGCTCCTCGGTCGTCGTGACCTCCGACTCCCGCAGAGTGAACTCCTCCGTCTCGCGGCGGCGCGCATGCTCCCGCTCCTTCTTCTCCCCCTTCAGCACGTTCTCGATGTGAGCGACGTCCGCGGCCTCGTAGCGGACGAGGTGCTGCTTGACGACGAGCAGATCGGCCACGCCAGCCGGTGTCACGTCTCCGTGCGTGTGTGGGACGCGGGTGGTAGCGGGGAGGGGCTCCACAGGCAGGGTCAGGTCGCCAGCGACCACCATCATGTTCCAGACGGACGCGAGCGGTGTCGAGATCATCACCATCGCGTTCCCGACGCGCTTGAGACTGCGTCGAACCGGCCGTCCCAGCAACGCGTCCAGTGTCCGGCTCAGTTCGAGCATCTCGGTCCGCAGCGCCTCCGCGACCAGGTCCAGTGGTTGGTCGGCGAGGTTCAGGCCGCGTTCCCGCAGCAACTCTTGGGTGCTGCGGGAGAGTGCCCCCATCACGGTGGGCTTCACCCTGAAGCCCACCTCGGCGGGCCGGACCGGCGTGAACGGCACGCTCCCGCGGATCAGCCCCGCCTTCGGGGACAGCAGCGCCGCGGCCTCCAGGGCCGGGAGCAGCCCGGGCCCGGACTCCACGGAGTGCCCTTCCGCCTCGCTTCCCCGCTCGGCCGCGATGTTCTCGCGAAAGAGCGCCCACTGCGAACGCTGCTGGCGCCGCGCGACCTCCTGGACCAGCAACTGCACCGGGCGGACGTTCACCGGCGCCAGGAAGCCCGCGTCCGGTCGCTGGGGAGTGCTCACGAAGGCGTCACCGGACAGGCCGGTCAGCTCCTCCACGGCTTTCCCCAGCCGCTTGTAGAGCTCCAGCTTGGCGGCGGCTTCCTTGCGCTTCTTCTCCTCGCTCTCCGCAAGATGCTTGTCGCGTCCCTCGATCTGCTCCGACGTCGAGAGCACCGAGCGAAGGCCTGCCTCGCCCGGCAGAAGCAGCGATCGGCGGCGGTAGCGCCGCAGGGTCCGTCCGTCGCCGGGGAAGTCGCCTGCCGCCACGACATGGCGGATCAGCTCGAGGTCTCGCAGCTGATTGGTCAGGGCCTCGACGGGGCGACGGTGTTCCTCGGGGAGCAGCTTGATCGCGATGATGCTGTCCCGCAGCTTCTCCAGCGGGCCGTCGAGCGCCTTGTCCTTCACCAGATCGGCAGGCTTCTTGCCGAAGGCCTCCTCGATCGCGTCCACGACGTCGGCGTTGGCGACAGCGTCGGCAGTCTCCATGTCGTCGAGCGCCGCGCCGAGGGCCCGGAGCTCAGCATGGACGGAAAGGGCCGCGGGGTCACCTACGAATCCCGACGAGGCGACGAACTGCCGCGCGACCCGTTTGAGCTCATCCCGGACGTTTCGGCCGCCCTGGGCATGGCCGAGGGCGGCCTGGAACGCGGAGTTCTGCGCCAGCCGTGCACTCGACACGTCGTCATCCTGGGCGACCGCAGGACGCGTCAGGGCGAACCGGAACAAACGCTCCATCTCGGTATCCTTCGGAATTGTATGGGTGATCGAGACACACTCTCTTCCATCTTTGTGGTCAATGCATCGCCGTTCACCCGAAGGCGCTCGCCGTACGGCTGCCCGACGGACGCGTGGCGCTGTCCCAGCGGCTGACCAGGGTCGGCAACTACGACCAGGCCATCCGCGTCCCCGAGCGGCTCTACGAACGTATCGAGCGCCGCCAGGCCAAGACGGTCTCCCGGTTCGTTCAGCGCCTTCGACCCGGCTCAGGAAGGCGGTGAGGCAGAAGCTGGCGACGACGAAGGCCATCCGCAGGTGAAGGGCTGGGGGAGACGGAGCTCTTCGGTGACAACGAGGTCGACAACTCCTCGCTCACAGGGGGCAAGGTCTTCGTCAAGGATGAGTACGCCGGGAACCGACTGCGCCTACAGTCCCCGGGTGTTCTGAATATTCGATGCACCAGTCTTTGCCTCCTGGGACCCTTGATCAGGCAGTACGGGAGGGACACCACCTTGATCATTCTCGACGCGTGCATTCTGCGGGGCTGTGGTCTCGGCAGCAGTAGCGCAGAACTCCTTCAGACCATTCGCGCCGTCGGCACCGAAGGCATCTCCGTACCGTGGATGGTCCTGGAGGAGCTCGCGGCGCAGCAGGCTGTGAAGTACCGGCAGAAGTACGAGGCCGCTGTGCAGGCCATCGAAGCCCTCGACCAGAACACGCCCTGGAAGGTGCCGACCGTCCTCGGGGACTACGACCCCGAACGGGTCCGCGAGCACTGGCGCAAGGAGTACCGCAGCATCGTCGACGTGATCGAGACCAGCGAAAGCGCCCTCCGCGAGGCCGCGTTCCGCGAGGCCAACGGCCTGGCCCCGTGCAAGGTCAACGACGGTGGCAAGCAGGCGAAGACGGGCTTCCGAGACACGGCCATCTGGATGTCGGCCATCGAGTACGCCCGCATCAATCCGGAGGAGACCGTCTACTTCGTCAGCTCCAACACCCGTGACTTCGGGGACGGCACCGCCTACCCCGATCCAATGGACCAGGACGTTAAGGGGCTCGGCGAGCGGTTCGTGCACCTCACGAGCCTCGACGAGGTGATCTCCCGCTTCACCCAGGAGACCGAAGCAGACGACGCCTTGGTGGAGAGAGCCCTGGATTTCCCTGGCAGCTGCGACACCATCGCCGAAGCTGCGCAAGCGTTCGACCTGGAGCGCGGAACGCGCCGTATCCCAGGGTTCCGCTGCACTACTGGTGCATATCCATTCGACGGGACGAAACCAGGAATCGGCAGCGTATGGCTCACTCCGCCAGCCATCACGCTGAGCTCGTTCCGAGACGTCCGGTCGTACCGCATTGGCGATCACGAGTGGTGCACGGCGACGGCGCGTTGGATCGTGGCCGGCGTGGCGGAGATTGCAGGCCCTGACCGAGTGGCTGCCGCGGCGTGCGCCTGGGAGACCCGCGTCCTGTTCACCCCCGGCGGCGATGATCCGCGCCTCACGATCCTGCGCGGTGCTGCCCCAGAGCCGCTGGCCGAAGACGAGTTTGAGATCGTCTCCGGCCTCGAGGACGCCCACTCGGCCATCGCGCAGACCCTGCAGGGGCTCCCCGATGACTACGCCGTCACGGCCTTCCGGGAGAGGCTTCAGCGCGGTGAACTGACCAACCTGGAGTTGCTCACGACGGCTGGCTTGATGTTCTTCTTTGCGTTGAGGAGCCGCGGCACGGCCGGGCAGGAGTGAGCAGGGCCCGCGCTATCGGCTGATCCTGGGCCCGCACCCCGCAACCGCTCCCCCGCGCTGCGGAATGGTCTGCGCGGGGCTACAGGTCGAACTCGATGTGCTCCACGTCGGTGTACTCCACGAGCAGTCCGGCCGCCCGGTGGCCACGGTCCTTGTAGTAGGTCTCCTGATGCGCCTCGCGGCGATGTCGCGCAACTGCTGTTCGGAGCCGCCCTGCTCCTGGGCCTGAAAGAGCCGAGCCGCGTCCGCGGTAGCGGCCGGCGCGGCGGGGGCGTTGCCGTGTCATGGTTCCTCGCTCGTCACGTGGTCTCGTCGTCCTGCCGCTCCCACTCGATGACCATCCTTCGGAGCACCTCCGCCGAGCTGGCATCCGCATCACACCGGTCGTGGTAAATCGCAAGACGTGCGAACGCGGCGCTGAAACAGCCTGCCATCAGGATCATGCGCGATTGGATGGACCGGGCCACCGCGTCGGCCACGTCCTGCGAATCAGAACTCGCCGGCGTGACAGCATCGAACTCCAGCAACTCCGCGATCAGCTCGCCGATCAACTCCCCCTGAGAGTCGAGATCGTCACGCTCGCGGTCCTCCCCGTAGAGGTCGGCCATCTCCCTGGCCTGAGTGAGGATCGCGACCACGCGCTGCAACATCTGCGTCTCCGTCATGCAGCCAGCCTAGAAACGGCACAGCCCCCGCCCCTCTGCCGAAGCAGCGGGGCGGGAGCACGAGCGGCGCCAGCAGGGGCAACCGTGTGTCAGTCCTCGTCCGGCTCCATGATCGTCAGAACTGGCTCCCCGTGATCGCCGGGCCCAAGCCTGGGCAGCGAGCTGCACGCGCTGGGGCTGCCGGGCGCGGCCGCCGCGCGGCACCCGGTACAGCTCGACCGCGACACGGTCCCCGCCGCCCCGGCTGCGCCGGACGGCGAAGCGGGTCATGTTCAACACGTCCCACAGCCGGCCGGTCTCCTCCTGCGGCACCTGCCAGCCGCTGCCGTCCCCACCCCAGGCCACACAGTCCTCCCAGGCGGCCGCGGTCAGCGCCACCGGGACCCTGAAGCCGGCCTCGCGCTCCAGCTGGGCCGGAACCTCGACCAGGGCACCGTCGGCGAGAGCCTGAGCGCGGCTGTAGGCGTGGATCACGTCGACCGATTCGCCGAACAGCTCGGTGAGCGCGTCGGCGCGGGCGTGCTGCTCCTGCTCAGGGGTCCAGCGCACGGCGTCGTCGCTGACGCTGGCGTCGCAGCCGACTGCGCCGTGGATCACGTCCCCGAGCTGGACAGCCGCCGGGCGGTGACGGCGCTGGGCAAGCCTCAAAGGCCCGGGCCAGGCCAAGTGGATCGGCGGCCGCGGCCTGGCGGACGAGTCGAGAGCGCTGCTCACCGATGCCGCGGCATCCGCGACGTTACCACTGAGGTCAGAGACATTTGATGTTCAATCACCCACCGGGTGAGGCGGAGGGCGTTCATCCTGGGGGCATGACGCAGTCCGCCGCCTCCCCGGCATCACACAGCAACAGCACGCAGAGGATCACGACACTCACGCGACGCGACATCTTTGACTACCTGTGCGGTGAGGGCGGCCCCTGGTGGGGACGGCTCGACGAGATCGACTTCCTGGGATCCCTGTACGACCTCGACAGGCTGGCGTCGACGGACTCCCGGTTCACGACGGCACGCGAAGACATCATCCAGCACCGGATCAACAACCCACTCGACTGGTCTGACGACTGGGTCTTCGAGTACCCCCAGTTCCAACTCCTCGACGGCCCTGACGAGGTTCTTCTCGCCTTCCTGGCGCGGCTCGTGCATCCCGAGGTGCAGCCCGACGTTGACCACTCATCCCAACGGGTCGCGAAGCTGAATCGCCTCCTCGGACCGGACGGCTGGACCCTCCGCCCCTTCAAGTTCATATCGGGACGGCCGGTCTACGCGCCAGCCCCCGCACCGGACACCGGCCCGCTAGTCTCACTGCCGCTCGATGACGACGACACCGGCAAACTCGACCTCGTCCTCGGACAGACCTACAGCCTCCTCGACCGCGACGGCGAGGAAGTCGCCCGAGACCTGCTCCGCCCGACTGTACTGACGCTGCGCCGCGACGGCGGCATCTACAACCCCATCCCTGGTGACGGATGGACGGACGCCACGTACGAGGCAGTCCTCACCGTGCCTTCTGTCCTCCTGCCTGCATTCACGGAGGCGGTCATCAACGCGGTCTGGCAACGACTGGAAGCCGTACTCACCCGTCTCCAGCGCGAAGACGTCCAGTCCCTCGTGATCGAAGGCGACATGGGGCCGCTGCCGGCCGTCTCACCGGACTGGAGAGACCAGACGGCCGAGCTCGATCTCCCTGTCCTGCGGCGCCTCCGCATCGGTCTCCTGGCCACAGAGTTCGACGTCACGGCGCAGGACTTCTCAGATCTCGAGATTCGCGGCCAAGGGCTCCCCTACTTCTACGACACGCGCAGAGGCCGCCTGATCACGGATTTCCTTCTCGACGACCGGCCGCAGGTGGCCACGTTGTGCCACGTCACCCTCATCAACAAGGACGGCGTCCTCTCGCCCAGGATCAAACTGTGGAAGAAGGACAAGACCAAGGCTGCGAAGACAGCAGCCATGGAAGCGATACCTGGCACCGAGGCCCCTCAGATCGTCAAGGCGCTCGTCGACACCAGCGATGTCCACGAAAGCTTCTGGAAGGTCATCCGCTTCCTCCAGAGCTGCGTCGGACTAGACATCCCTGAGAGCAGCCTGCGGCTGGTCGTCGGCGACGAGGCCGAGTTGGCTCGGCTCCTGGCCGACCAGGACCGCACGACGCTCCTCGAAGCCGTCAGGACCGCCGTCGGCGGCGCCCTCACGGAAGAGGACATCCGGCTGATCAGCAACCGCAAGGCGCAACTCCAAAGGTTCAGAAATTTGTTGAACGACCCGGACTTCTTCGAGCAGGAGCGCGGTCAGGTGGCCGGGCCGGAAGCGGTCTGGCAGGGCTTCTTCGAGGAGAATCCCTGGATCTTCGGATACGGTCTCACCCTCGTTGCCTGTGGCCCCTACGACGACGGCAAGCTGGAGCGCATCACGACCGGCGCGAACCTCTTCGCGGGGGCGGGAAAGCGCAGTGACGCCGTCATGCGCTCCAAGGGCTTCATCAGCAGCCTGCTGTTCTGCGAGATCAAGACCCATCTGACATCTCTGCTGGCCAGCGCCCCGTACCGGGTGCCAGACGTCTATCAGGTCTCCAAGGAGGTCGTCGGCGCCGTGGCGCAGGTACAGAAGACCGCCTACAAGGCCCAACAACTGGTCAGCGGTCAACTGCATAGGCACTTCCGGGACGACGGTGCTCCAACCGGTATCGAGGTGTCCACCGTCCGCCCGCGACAGGTGCTGGTGATCGGTCGCCTCAGTGAGTTCGCCGACCGCGGTTCGGTGAACCCGGAGAAGATCACCTCCTTCGAGCAGTACAGGCGGTCCATCCAGGACGTCGAAGTCATCACGTTCGACGAGCTCTACGAACGGGCCTGCTTCATCGTCGAGGACCGCTGAGGCCCGAACGCGCCAAGCCGGAAACTTCATCGCCTCTGGCCCTGTGCTTACAAGCTGCGGGCAAAGGCCGCCCCTCCCGGGGGCCGTGCCGCGGCCGGCGGCCCCCGGGGCGGGCGAGAGGTGATGGGGGTCAGGCGGCCAGCGCTACGCGGGCCAGGTAGTCGTCGGCTGCGTCGGCGCCGAGGTGCTGCCGGATGGCGTCGCCTTGGTTCCAGACGAGGGGGCCTTCCTCGCGTTCCAGACGCTCGGCCTCGGCGTAGACCTCCGCGAGGCTGTGGCTCTGCTTGAAGCGGTGGCCGATCTTTGCTTCCAGGTCGCGGTAGCGGGCGGGCAGTGGCAGGCCGAGGGCCCAGCACAGGCGGGCGGCGCGCACGAGGACGTCGAAGGGGGCCAGGACGCAGAACACGCAGGACAGGCGGGGGATCAGGGCGTCGTAGACCGGGTGGTACTCCAGCCCGTGCGTGGCGATTTCCTGCCAGCCCTCGTGGTCGGTCACGTCGAAGATGGGGTGCCAGGTGAGCACCATGCGGCTGTTCGCGCTGGTGCGCATGTCGATGGCCAGGCGCTGCTTCTTGCTGCGGGCCGGGGACTCGGCCGCCCGGATCCCCATGCAGTTGAGGATGACGGCCTGCTCGTCGAGGCCGAGTTCGGCGGCGATCTGGCGCAGGAGCTTGTTGGCGATGTCCCGCTTCAGGGTCGCCGTGCATAGCCGGCGGGCGGCGTCGGGCCACATGCCGCGCTTCTCGACCAGGCCGAGGAGTCCGCCCTCGGCACGCAGGACGTGGAAGCGCAGGTCGTAGCGTTCGGCCTGGCGCTGGGCGAGTTCGCGCACGCCCGGCCACTCGGACTCTTCACCCAGATCGATGTGGATCACGACGACCTTGTCGAGGCAGCCCGTCTTCTTGGCCCAGGTCGCGATCCGGTGCAATTGGACAAGTGAGTCCTTGCCAGCACTGGACTGCACAAGGATGGCGTGCGCGGCGTCCATCAACTCCAGTGGGATGTCGGCGAGTTCGTCGAGCAGGCTGGCGGCGACGTCCTCGCGGCTGGTCGCTCGGGCGCGGCCGCGGGCGTGGGGGGTGTACGTGGCGCCGAGGGTGCGGTTGGCGGCGCGGGCGGCCAGGAAGGTGCGGGACACCTTGCGTTTGGCGGCCTGGAGGTGGTGGACGCAGTCGGCGTAGTCCTCCAGCGCCTGGTCCAGTTCACCGGTTGACCCGGAGGTCTGCTCGGGGCCCTGGGCCGTCGGGCGTTGGCATGCGAGCTCTTCGACGCGGTCGCGGGCCTGTGCAGCGGCTTTTGCTGCCCGGGCGGCGGCGCGCACCGCTGCCGCGTGTGCGGCGGTCGCCTGCTGCGCCTGGCGAACCAAGTCCAGCAGGTACAGGCGTGTGGTGATGTCCATGGGTTCCTCAGCCGTGTGGTGTCTTCGGTTCGGGCCCTGGGGACGGGCGGCTGCCACTGCCGCCCGCCCCCAGGTGGATCAGCGCGCGTCGCTGCCGGGGGTTGGCCAGATCGGCGTGCGGCCGGTGTCGTGGTCGCGGCGCGCGAGGCGGAGGTAGCGGCCGAGCACCTCGACGTGGAACTCGGCGAACGCGGCGAAGGTGAGCGCGTCGCTGCGGTCTCCGTGGTCGAGGTGCTCGCTCAGAGCTGCGCGCTCGCGGTCGGCCGCGTGGATGAAGTCCGCCAACGTCATCTCCCGCAGCGGCCGGCGCGCCTGGTAGGGCTTTCGCGGAGGCTGCGCCGCGGGGAAAGCGGCCTTGGCCGTGCTCAGCGCGACGGTGAGAGCCACTCCGATCTGGGTGACGTAGGCGTTCGTGATCGTGTCGTACATGTCGTCGCGGTCCTCGCGCGCGAGGTGCTCGGCCAGGCCTGCGTGGTTGTCGGCCGCGGAGGCGAGCAGCTCGGCGAGGGTGAGGTCACCGAGGCGGCGGCGGGCGGAGCGTTCGGGTGCTGGCGTGGTGTCGAGCCGCGCGGTGGCCCTGCGCCGGTCGTCCAGCCAGTCGCAGACCTGGGCGGCGAACAGGGCCGTGTCCGTCTCGGCGTCGAGCGGGGTTCCGACGCCTGCGAAGAGGCTTGTGACGTAGTTGCCCTCGGCGTCGTGTAGGTGGGCCGACCAGGGCTCGGTGTGCTCGGCTGCGGGGCGGTCCGCGTGCTCGCCGGCGTACATCAGGAGGTGTGCGGTGGTGTATGCGGATCCCTCGTCGTCGGGGGCGTCCGGATCGGCCGTCATGATCAGGAACGTCACTCCGCGGTCGCCGCCGAGGTAGGCGCGCCGGCCGCGCCGGGCCAGTTCGGCGATGAGCAGGTCGCCTTCAGTGGCCTGGGTCTTCGTCGTCATGCAGGTGTCCCTTTCGGTGCCTTCGGTTGGGGCCCGGGACGGCCGTTTGCCACGTCGACCGCCCCCGGGGAGCGCTCAGAACGGGAGCGGCTCCAGCACGCTGGACGCCTGGACGGCTTCGACACCCGCCGGGCTGAACTTCAGCGTCTGGAAGGTGGTGGTGACGCCGTTGTCGTGCTCGGTGCGGATGCGCAGCAGCGCTTCACCGAACTTCAGGGCGAGGTCGGCCAGGTCGACGATCCTGTCCAGGGGGTTGCCGTAGTGGCCCGTGCCGATGACGCCGTATCCGCGGTAGGTCACGTCGGCGATCGCCCACGTGTGGCTGCCGCGGTGCTCGAAGCTGATGTCGAGGTTGACGGTGCCGATTCCGCCGTCCGTCACCGCGGCAACGATCGGCAGGAGGGCGGGGGTGAAACGGCGCAGCATCAAGGCCTCCGTGCAGGCGAGAGTTCGGGGGTGCTGACCAACCCCGACCAGCAAGAGAAATATACCGCAGTTTCATCACGGAGGCGAGGGGTGTGCGCCGCTGGCGGCGCCCGCCGGCGCGGGATTGGGCGGGTCAGGCCGAGCGGGAGAGCGTCTCGGCCCGCTGCGCGGGATTCTCGGTCTGCCACGTAGGCCCGACAGCGCCCGAGCCGTCAGGGGTGAGATCGGCGGCGGGACTGGGCGTCTGCTGCTCGGGAAGCGCGGTCCCGTACAGGCGGTGCAGGTGCTCGCGTACGGGCTGCTCCCAGTAGCGACCTAGGAGTCGGCCGATGACGACGGCGCTGATGACGGGGCTGACGACGTCGGCAGCCTGCTCGATCGCCGAGCTACGCGAGCCCTGCCAGGGATACGGTGGCCCGCTTGGGGCGGAAGGTGGCGGTCACGGGGATGGTCGCGAGCTCGGCGAGTTGGGCGGGCGGCGCGTACGCGGGCATGCGGTGGCTCCAGAGGTTGGTGCGCGGGTGGCGGAGACCGTGGTGGCGGCCGTGATGCCGGGCCCGTATGGCGGCCCCGACACTGGGCGGTGTGCCGTGTGCGGTCAGCCGCGTTCCAGCTCCAGGGCCACGAACTCCTCTTCGGTGCGGGCGGTGAAGCGCACCGGGAGCGGGGCGGTGGGGGCGTCGAGGACGTACGGCTCGTCGAGGGTGATGTAGAGCTGGATCCGGTCGGCCCGGAAGTCTCGGAAGCCGCCGCTCAGGCGGTCCATGGACTGAACGAAGACGGCGCCGTCGTCGCCGCGGGTGATGATGTCGTGGATCTCGATGGTGCGGATGGAGGGGGCCTCGTCTGCGTCGGCGTACGCGATGGTGACGGCACGCTGCTCGTCCATGGCGCGGCCGAGGTCGGTGAGGGTGTCGGTGAGCGACTGGCGGGCGGTGTTCTTCATCGTCTTCAGCACGGAGTCTCCCTGGGGATGTGCCTGTCTTCGGTGGTGAGCTCTGCCACGAAACCCAAGACAAATATACCGCACTAGTATCACCGCGGGGAGTGTAACGCGCCTGCTTTTCAAGCGAATTGGCACGTCAGCGGGTCCCCTGCGTCCCGCGTCGCTGAACGCACGAGAGGCAGAAACCGATGAAGGGCCCGGGCCACCAGAGTTCTGGTGGCCTGGGCCCTGAAGCGATCAGCCGTCGACCGGTCCTGTATGAAGGCCTGCTGCCAGTTCAGCCGTGCAGGGCGGCACCGGCCGGGCGGATCGTCTTGGGCTGCCGGGAGCCGCGCCGGCCATCGGTGAGCGCGGCGAGCAGCTCGGCGGGCTCGGGCTGCTGCTCCTCGCTCAGGTAGCGGATGCCGTCGCCCTCCGGCGGCGTGCCGGTCTCCTTGCCGATCGGGTGGCGCCGGCTGACGGCGGTGCGCCAGCCGTAGCGCTCGTCCCACACCAGGGCGGGTGAGCTGGTTCCTCTCAGCAGCACGGCGGCGGCGAGCACCTCGCCCTCCAGTCGCTGTACCTGGACGTCCTGCTGCTCGGCCAGGCTGGCGCCGACCAGGACGTCGGCGACGCGCTGCAGGTACGGCTGGACCTGGCGGGCGCGCAGCTCGGTGGCGGCGCTGGCCAGGGCCGTACGCTGCACCGCCGTCGGGTAGCCGAGGCGGGCAGCAGCGTCCTCGGGGGTCAGCTCCGGCTCCGCCTGCAGCAGGTCGGCGATCCGCTCTCCCCGCAGCCGAGGCAGTGCCCGCGCGGCCGCGGCGTAGGACAGGCCGACACGCTCCTGCACGGTCGCGATGGTGGCCGCCGGGTCCTCGTCGAGCAGGGCACCGACCCGGGCGGAAATCTCATCGCGTGGAACCATGTCGCCGCTACCTTTGGGGCGACCCTTGGGTCCGGCCTCCGCACTGGCGCCCTTCGCCGTACGGAAGGCCTTCACAATGCCGCGCGGGCAGTGCTCCACGCCCTTGACCTTGGTCAGGTGGGGGGCGATCTGCGGGTGCGTCTTGTAGTCGTCCCAGGTCTTCGGAGTGACCCCGAGCTCGGCGGCGGCCTCGTTGCGGTCGAGGAGGTCCTGATCGTCGTCCTCGTCCGGACCGGCGGGGACGGGACGGCCGGCCAGGTAAGCAGCGGTCTGCTGGCTGTCCCACAGCTTCACCCGCGCGCCCTCTGAACTGATCAGAGGCGGGAAGCCCTCGGCGGTGTAGGGCTGCTTGTTGCGGAAGGTACCGATGCTGATGCCCATCGCCTGGGCAAGCTCATCGCTGGTCTGGGCGTACTTCCGGCGTCCGGCGCGGATCATGGTTCTCTCCTGGTCGGGGGGCAGGGCGCCGGCGTCGGCGTTCCGAGCGGGGCGGGTGGGTTATGCGGTGTGGGCGGGCGTGAGGTCAGCGGTAGTGGCCTTCCACTGGGCTTCGAGAGTGCGGACGGCAGCCCGGTAGCAGTGATCGTCGTCGCCGGTCCGCGCGTCCTGGGCCGCCGTCAGGGCCTCGAGCAGCTCCAGCTCGTCCAGGAGGTGGTGGGCCAGGTCTACGACGAGGCGGGCACCGAGGTCTTCAAGGACGCGATCGTGGCGTGCCTCGAGGGCGGCGCGGCGGCGCCGCTCGGCCTGGCGTGCCTGGGACACGGCTCGCCAGGCCACGACGACCAACGTGATCAGGGCCCCGAGTGCGACGGCGCCGGCAGCGAGACCGATCGTCGCCCACGGGATGGTGAAGTCGGGAAGTAGGGGCGGCGCGGGGCGTCCGGCTACGAAGGCATCGAACTTGGCCTTCGCACGGATCACGACGAAGCAGACGGCAGCTCCGCAGACGACCCCAAAGGTGGCGAGGAACAGGAACTCGATCGGGGTCGAGCCGGCGTCCCCGCGCGCGTGGCGTAACACGGCGGCACGCGGCCGTGCGCGGTGCAGCATGGAGGAACTCCTTGAGAACGGTGATGACTTCGGTCCGGGGTGCGCTTGCCACAACACACCCAACGAAAGAAAGTTACCGGGCTTACGTCATCGCGGGCAAGGAGGCGTTCCTCGGGCCTGCCGCGCCGCTACACTCGAAGGACGGCGCAACCCGTGCGGGTCACTTCCTGTCCTGAGCGGTGTGTGTCTTCGGTTGGCCGGTGCCCTTGCCACCCGCTTCGGCGGATTGGGCGCCGGCCGCATTCTTTGTCCGCGGCCGGCCGACTGTCCCTGCAGCGTAGGTGCCCCGCCTACGGGGGAGGGCGGGGCAGGATCAGTGTCGCAGCCCGAGCCCCGCCCAGGGCAATTTTCGCCGCACCTGCTCTTCCCGATGGCCGAGTCCATACGCTCGTTCAGCCGTCCTGCTGCTGGCCGAGGATGCCTGCGAGCCCAGCACGCTGACCCTCTTCCTCAGCCATGACCTCGGCGAGGATCTCCCGGTCTATGTAGCCGTCGACGGCCTCCGTCACCAGGCGCTTGAGTTCGGCCGGTTCCAGCGCCTCAACCTCCCACTGCACGGGACGGTCGATGTCGAAGCCGTAACGGCGGGCGAACCCGGGCCAGCGCGGATCGTCCCTCTTCCCTTCAGCCGGCGGCAGCTGGTACTCGCGGACCTGCCCGTCCGTCAGCAGCACCCGCTCCACCCGCTCCCAGCAGTCGGTGCGCTCCACCCAGTCGCGTTCGATGTCGGAACCGCTGGCGTCGAAGTCGCCGATGTAGAGCAGCGCCGCCGGGCGGGGATCGCTGCGCGCGCGTTCGCGGACGACGTCGGCGTAGGACTGGCTGCCGAAGCCCCTCACGACCAGGACGGGGATGCTGTACTCGGCGAGCCACCCGGTCAGCAGCTGGCGCAGCGTGTCTTTCTCGGCCGCCACGTACAGCGCCCACTCCTGCCCGCGGGTGCGGTCCAGGCGGAACCACTGGGGCATGTCCGCCACGAACGCCTCAGCGTCCGGCCAGGCCGGCGGGACGTGGACTTCGCGGATCGTGTCGATGAGGTCGGGGAAGAGTCCGTCGCGGCGGGCCTGCGCGAGTCGGGAGGACAGCCTGCGGTACATGGGTGCGGTGTTGGGCAAGAGCCCCTCGGCGACCAGCCGGTACATGACTTGCCGAACGGTGACGCCGCCGTCGTAGCCGTCGACGATGTCGCGGGCCCGGTCGATGATGTCCTGCCACTTGATGCGCGCCATCCGGTACATGTACCAATTCCTGCTGCCGAGTGGTCAACTCCGTTTTCGAGGCTGCCGGCTACGCACCTGCCGCCGGCGCCGTCCTCGGGATCCCCGCCGGTCTGCCGCCCCGATCCGGTCGCTCCGGGGCCAGCTGCCCCGCTGAGCAGCTGGCCCTCCTGGCCTCCGCCCGGGGGCGGGGCCAGGAGGGCCGGTCCATCAGCTGGCAAGCGGTACATATGTACCGGTTCGGGGTCCCTCGCGTCGCCGGCCTGGTTGCCTCGCTCGGCGGAGTCGACCCGCATGCCGGTCAGGACCGTGGTCGCCATGCCGGTCGTGGCGACCGTTTCGAATCCGTCGGTGCTCCGGTGTCGCACGCTCCACACCGGTCCGGTCAGGGTCGGCCGCCAGGTGAGTTCGTAGCGGTGTCCTTCCTTGCTGACCACGTCCCACCATCCGCGTTGGACGGGGGTGATGCGCTCCCCCGTCTGCACCTTGGGCGTGACCGGGTCGGGCCCGTACATCGCGTCCACCCATGCGAGGTAGGCGGGTGTCGGGGCGATCGGGGCGCGCATGGTGTCCCCGCGCGTCCCGTGGGCCGCCCACGAACCGGTGACCTTCCAGCCGCGCTTTTCCACCAGGGCAGCGAGGGTTTCCCGTTCGACGGACAGCGGGGTGCGGTAGCGGCCGCCGATGGTGTGCGGCCGCCACAGGGCGTCATCGTGCGTGTTCGCGCACGTCCCGCACACGAAGGCCAGCACCGCGTTCCCCGTGATCGGCGAAACGTAGAGTTCCGCAGCCACCGGACGGTGCCGTTCCTCCGCCCGACGGGCGATGGCTCGCCGCTTTTCCACGGTCAGCCGCACGGGTGCCTGCCGCCGCTCCCCCTGCAACCGGTAGGCCGCGCGCCGCTGTTGCTGCTCGACACGGCAGCGGTCCGCTTCCAGAGCGGCGGTACGGCGGCGGTCGGCCCGGACGATCGCGCGCACGTCGTCCAGGCCGACCCAGCCTCCCAGGTCGACGTCAGCGCCGCTGACGGTCCGACGCACGGTGTAGGGCAGCACCGCATCCGGGGCGTGATAGACGCGGTACTCCTCCCCTGCGCAAGTCAGCGTTGTGGTCCGGCGGTTGGTGCCCGGGGTGGTGACCCACTCGGCCACGGCCGGACGAACGGCGTACGGGTCCGTGCCGGGCCGCTCCCCCGCGAGGCAGGCGCGCGGCGCCTCGATGCCGGGAACGGCGCCGCCCTCGCCATCCCACGTGTCGACGGCTCCCGGGTCACTCACGACGTCGGGGCGGACCGGGGTGCCGTCGACGGCCGGAGCGGTACATGTACCCATTTCCGGCGACGGGTCGATGCCGACGGGCCCAGCACCCCATCCAGCGTCCGGCGCGCTGGGCCGGTCGACGCCGACGCACGCCCCACCCTCGTCCTCCCAGACGTCCACGCTGCACGGGTCGCTGATCACGTCCGCCGGACGCTGCCCGTACGCCACGGCGACCGCCTTGCGCGCGGCCTCCCCAGCGCGGTGAATCTCGCCGACGCTCGCGCCCGACTCCTCTGCCTCCCTGGGCGCTGCCCGCGCGGCCCGGACAACGTCACCGGCCGGAGCCTTGACCGGCGCCGGACCCGCCTCGGGTAGACGGCGCCCGTGCGCCGTGTAGCACTCGGCGCACACGTACCCGGGCCCCGTGTGCAGCGTCGTCGCGTACAGCGCCACACCGACCGTGAAGCAGCGCGGGCAGTACTGACGACCCGTAGCCATGGCCGTTTCCTCCGCTGGGCACAGCACCGGCCCGGACGGCATGAGCGCGGCCACGATGTCCACTCGCCCACACGTCCGGCACTCCGCACCGAACACGGTGTCGGTGTCGCAACGGTGGCAGTGCGCACCCGCCGGAGTCTCCGGCGCGGCTGTCTCGGCCGGAGCGTCGGCAGGCTCCGGAGCCTCCGGCGCGGCCGTCTGGGGCGGAGCGTCGGCAGGCTCGACACCCGGGACGTAGCCACCCTCCGACTCCCATCCCTCGACCGGGTCACCGGTCGTGGCCACCACATCAAACAGGCCGTCCGAGGCGCACTCCGGGGCGATCACCTCAACGTCCGCGTTCCCCTGCTGAGTTGCCACGAACGCGTACGGCTTCTTCCGGCGCGAGCCGTGCACAAACGGCAGGCACACTGCCTCATCGCGCCGTGCCCGACGGCCGTCAACTGTCGCCACCACTACCGCCGAGCACTCGCCCCGGTCACCGTTCCACTTTCCGGAGCGCACGCGGTTCGCCCACACCTGACCCGTAAACCGCACCCCGTCAACCATCCAGGCGAGCATGGACCCCGGGGCGTAGTCCTTCGGCTCGAACGCCTTACGCGGCGCGGGCTTGCCCGACCACATCTGAACCTTCGCGGGCTTGAACACGGGTCGTCCGTCGCCACGCTTGACGATCTCCCCGGACAGTTCCCGCGCATGCTTGTGGAACCCTTCGCGCGCTTCCTGGTGTGCCTCATCCGGCACCGTGTGCAGCGTGAACCGGGCGCGCCCGTCCGCCGACTCGATGTTCAGTCGCGCGCCCCCACCTGTGACGAAAGCGCGACCCTGCGCGCCCACACTGACCAGGGGACGGACATTGTCCGGGGTGCCTTCCGGGCACGTGTCCGGAGTCTGCGCGTGACCAGACTCGCCGTTCAGGAAGTCGGCGCGGGTGTCCGCCGCGAGCCGCGACAGATGACCATCGGAGGCAACACGCCCGTTCGCGTCGACGACCTTCCAGCGCTTGACGGGCTTAGGTGCGCCGTACGCGATACGGCCGACCGCCGACACGTCGGGCGTGCCGCTGTACTCGGCCACGCTGTACGGGGCGCAGAACGGCGCCTCAGCGTCCGCCGGAACGTCCGGGGTGTCGACCGCGACGGGCGCCGGAACGGGCGCAGACTCCGCCACAGCAGCAGTCTCCGCCGCCTTTCGGGCGTGACCTTCCGCGATCACCTCAGCGGCCGGACGGAACTGCGTAGCCACGACCACGGGCGCGTTCGCCGTCATGGCCACATCCGCCGACCACTCAATCCCGTGCTCAGACCGCACCGCGTACGCCACATTGTGAGTACCCGAGCGGCCGTCAGACACGATCGTGAACCCTTCACGGCGAACGGCGTCCGGGGTCAGAACAGCACCACACGAACACTCGAACCCGTACCCGCCGCGCGTCGCACGGTGAATCTGCCGACGGCAGATGCCCGCCTTGCGCCCCCCGAACCGCGTTACCTCGTACCGGCCGTTGTGCCGCACCGGTTCCACGATCACAAGCCCGTCCGGGCGCACATCCGCGATGTTCTTCCGCGCGTACGTCGACACCGGCCCTCGCGTCCTGTAACCCTCCCGCCCCGGGATGATCCACCGACCGTCAAGCGTCACCAGGCTGTACCGCTCCGTCGCGGGGCAGTACACGGAGTACGCAACCGCGCGACGCGTCATGCTCTGCCCCTGCAGCTGCGGGTACAGATCGGCATCCGAGGCGAGGATCGTCTGCGCGTCCGTAAGGCCGTGCCCTTCCATGGCGTTGCGGGCGGGGGTGGTGATCATGACGGTGTTCGACATTCGTTGTCCTCCTGCTGAATCGGTGTGCATCTCCGGCGCGGCGGGGGTGCCACTCCCCCGCCGTCGGGGGGAGGGGAGCGGCGGACGCCGCTCCCCTTGGGGGGTTAGATCAGGTCGGCGATGCTGGTGAGGAGCGCAACGGCCTTGTCTTTGGTGAGCGGGATCGTGTCGCCGTCGGCGTCTACGCCGCCGGTGAGCAGGACGGGCCCGTGGTACTGCTGGTGGGTGAATCCGAAACGGATCGCGAGGAACGTGGCCAGCTTGTTGACGGGGTGGTTGTAGAGCCCCTCATCGTCAATCCACATGTCGAGTCGGCTGGTGAGGGCAACGACGTCAACCCTGTCGCAGCGGATTACCGAGCGCATGACGGTCAGTCGTTCATCGCTGTTGGCGGGCAGGTTGATCGGGACGATGTCCGCTTCGGGTGTGATGAGCAGGGCGTCGGGCGTGTGACCCATGATGTTTCCCGTTCTGTTGGTGTGGATCTTCGGTGCCGGTCGACTGCCACCGCCGACCAACAAGAGAAATATACCGCACTTACATCACGCAAGGGAAGTGAATCCGGGGCACTTTTCCGAGAATCTCCGCTGGTCAGCGGCTCGCGCGGCGCCACGCGCGCGAGCGCGCGCACCCCGCCCGCGGCGCCTCTGAGCGGGCCGGCGGCGGGCGCAGGGGCCGCTCGAGCTGGCCGGGTGCCGGCGGGACGACCGGACGAAGCCGAGATGGGCTGAACTCTGGGCTGGGCTGGCCTGTGCTGAACTACGTCCTCTTCCTCCGACTTACGCGGAGAAAGAGGTGTCGGTAAGGGTGAAGGGCTTGCCCATGGGGGGTGAGCTGGGAGAACACCGGAAGCACGCAGAGGGGTGCTGCAACTCTCGGTGCACCTCTCGATGCAACGGTGCAGCCCACTGTCCAGGCAACAGTCGAGCCCACTAAGGAAGCAACTACCGCCGAGGCGCCGGTCTCAGCAGTCTGCCCATCACCGCCCGCAGAGGGCCGTGCTTCGCTGCCCCTGGGGGATCACTCGGTTGTTACCGGGACTCTTGCAGAAAGCCCCGGCGTTCGCCGGGGGTGAATGCACCTCAAGGCTGCTCTGACGTGCACTTTAGAGCGGACGCTTTTGCTGCTCGATGTACTGGCGGACGATCGTCAACGGTGCTCCGCCGCACGACGCGGAGAAATACGAGGGCGACCACAGGTGCCCGTGCATGATGGCGCGGTTGATCCGGCCGGTGAACTCCTGCCGTATCCGGCGAGCGGAGACGCCCTTGAGGCTGTTGACCAGCTTGGAGACGGCGACCTTGGGCGGGAAGTTCACCAGCAGATGGACGTGGTTGGCCTCGCCGTTGAACTCGGACAGCTCGGTCTCGAAGTCCGCGCACACGTCTCGCATGATCTCCTCCATCCGCCGCAGGTGCGTGTCAGAAAAGACGTTGTGCCGGTACTTCATCACGAAAACCAAGTGCGCGTGCAGGAGGAAAGCACAGTGCCTACCTGTTCTGATGTCCTTGTACTCATCCATAACCCAACCCACCTGGTATTACGATCGTGCTTGTGCAGCTGCGTTACCAGTACCGCGTGTATCTGACGCCCGGCCAGCGCATCCGTGCAGCCGGGGTGTTCGGGTGCCGTCGCGTGGTCTGGAACGACGCCCTGGCCCGGACCAAGCCGGTCAAAGCGTCGAACAAGCTGTTGGGCAACCCGAACAACCGCCTCGCCGAAGGCCCCTACCTGCGGGTGCCGAAGAACCCGGACCTGTCCAAGACACTCATCACCGAGGCGAAGAAGACCCCCGACCGGGCGTTCCTCTCGGACTGCCCGGTCGGCGTGATGCAGCAGACCCTTCGGGACCTGGACGCCGCATGGAAGGCGCACGAGGACTCCAAGACCGGCAAGCGCAAGGGTCCCAAGGTGAAGCCCCCGCGCTTCAAGAGCCGGAAGGACAACCGGCAGTCCGCCCGCTTCACTCGGTCCGACCGGTTCGCTGTTCTCGACAGCGGACGGCTGCGCCTGCCGAAGATCGGCGACGTGCGGGTGAAGTGGACGAGGGATCTGCCCTCGGACCCCAGTTCGGTGACGCTGATCAAGGACCGCTCCGGCCGGTACTTCGTCAGCTTCGTCGTGGAGTCCGGCCCGGCCGCCGACATCCTCCCTCCTACGGACGGCGACCAGGGCATCGACCTGGGCCTCACGCGCTTCGCCGTCCTCGCCGACGGCTCGCACATCGCCTCCCCGAAGTACCTGCGGCGGGCGGAGAAGAAGCTGAAGAAGCGGCAGCGGGAACTGTCGCGGAAGAAGAAGGGATCGAACAACCGGGACAAGGCCCGCATCCGCGTTGCCCGCGCTCACGCCTCCGTGGCCGATGCGCGCCGGAACTTCGCACACCAGTGGTCTCACAAGCTGACGAGCGAAAACCAAGCCGTCTACTGCGAGACCCTGAACGTGCGTGGACTGGCGCGAACCAGGCTGGCCAAGAGCGTGCACGACGCAGGCTGGGCCCAGTTCATGATGTTCTGCGAGTACAAGGCGATCCGACGCGGACGGCAGTTCGCCCGCATCGCCCGGGACTTCCCCAGTTCCCAAATATGTTCCGCCTGCGGCTTCCGCGACGGCCCCAAACCCCTGCACATTCGGCAGTGGACGTGCCCGAACTGCGAGACCCGGCATGACCGGGACTGGAACGCAGGCCGGAACGTCCGCTATGAAGGCCGCCGCATCCTGACGGCGGCCTCAACGACCGAACCACCCACCCCCGGACCGGGGGCCCGACGCCGGTAACGGCGGCGGTAAACGCCTGCGGAGCGCACGTAAGACCAGGCAGCAGCCCGGCCGCGCGCACAACCCCCACCCCGTGGGGAAGAACCAGGAACCCACCCGAAGCCGATGGCCCCGAAACAACCCGGACCACGGCAGGCGGAGAATCCCCGTGCTTCAGCGCGGGGAGGCGGAGGTCAAAAGGGGTGATCGTAAGCCGGTCACCGTTCCTCCACGGAGTCGGCACCTCGGTAGCCGCCCCGGCTGGCGGCCGGAACATCGGTGGGCAAGCCGGCCCTGCCGCTGGGCAAGCCCTACTGCCTCGTGGTGGGCAAGCCGGCCCCGCCGGTCTCGGCCGGGACCGGCGGACGGGGTCGGTCAGGTGCGGGTGACTGTGAAGCCGGTGCTGTTCAGGGCGCGGGTCCACACGTCGCGGTCGAACCATTTGGTGATGTCCGGCTGCATCTCGGTGAGGGTGCGCATACGGGCCTGCCAGTCATGGCCGGTGGGACCGCGGCTGCCGTCGCATCCCTCGCAGCCGTCTTCTCCGTGGATGTGGCCGGCCATCCATGCGTTGACGGCGACGTTGATGATGACGGCGTACAGGTCTCCGCCGGTTTGGGCCAGGGCGTCCGGCACGCCGGCGACGATCATCGCCAGCTCGGGGTTGTCCCGCGGCGGCATGGGCGCTTGCCCGGCCCCGTCGTCGGGGCTGCTGTCCTCGAACTCCCGGACGCTTTGGGCAATGTTGTCGGCGAGGGCGGATGCGTCGAAGTAGCGCCAGGCTGATCGCACCTGGATGCCGAGCTGGTTGGCCACCGCCTGGACGTTGCGTTCGATGGTGTGGCTGCGTTGGTGACAGTGGAGAACGTTTGTCGTCGGCGGCGAAGAACAGTTGGCGATCATGTGTCGGTTGGATGTTGTCGAGTTGTGAGAGCGCCAGTGCAACGGGAGGAGGGTGAACGGGCTCCGGCCGCACCCAGCCGTCATGCCCCGGGCTGGCTGTCGTACCTAGGTTCTAGAGTCCTGCACATGTCCCGTCACACACCCAGCCGTCCGGTCGACGTGGAAAGCCTCTTTCCTCAGTTGCTGCCCTTCCGCCGTGAGTCCGTCCGCCTGCACCCGCGTCCTGGTTCTCCGACCTACGAGGACAGTTCCGTAGGAGGTCCCTTGCTTTGGCCTGCCGCGGAGCCCTGGCCGGTTTGCAGGGAGGAGCACTACGACCCGGACGGCACGAATCAGCCCGCGCCCTCGGTACCCATGGTTCCCATCGTGCAGGTTCGTCGTGTCGACGCGCCGTCCGTGCCCTTCCCCGAGGGCACGGACCTGCTGCAGGTCCTGTGGTGCCCCTACGAGCACGGCGAATTCTGCTACCCCCTGCCCCAGGTCCACTGGCGGGACTCAGGTGCCGTCGGCGACGTGCTGCCCACTCCGGTGCCGGCCGCTGAACTTCCTGAGGACTGGTACCCGGCTCGCTGTGCCGTGCACCCCGAGCAGGTGACCGAGTACCCGAGCCGGGACCTTCCCGACGAGGTTCACGACGCCCTCAAAGGCCGCTTCGACGAACTGCTCGCCGAAACCGGCCTGCGGTACTCCTATCACCTGGCGGAGGCCCCAGGGATCAAGCTCGGCGGCTACCCGGGCTGGACGCAGGAACCGGTATGGCCCGGCTGCGAAGGGTGCGGCAGCCGGATGGAGCACCTCCTGACGGTGTCCAGCTGGGAATTCGACGGTGAGTCCTGGCGCACGTGGCTTCCCGAGGAGGACCGAGCCGACGAGAACGAATCGGGCGGTCGGCGATGGAAGGACGACGCTCACAACCCCGCCGGGCTGTGCCTCGGCGACGCCGGAGGCGTCTACGTCTTCGAGTGCCGTACCTGTCCCGACCGCCCCATCGGGCACTGGTTCGACTGCTCGTGACTACCGGGCGCCATCGCCTACCCGCTGCGTAAGCACAAGCACACCACGAAGGGAAGCAGCCAGCCGTTCTCGAAACTCAGCGACACTGATCCTCGGCGTGAAAAGGCACTCTCACCAATGGACTACAAACGTTCTCGGTTCTCGACGACATAGCCAATGGTGTCCTCCACCGTCGCAGGGGTGAGGGTCACGCCCCGGCGGGCCAGTTCGGCAAGGGTCTCGGCAACGGCCTCTTTGAACGCTTTGGTGTTCCGCACCACCGCATCGTAGGGGCGAGGGGCTTGCCCGCGTGCCAAGAAGTGGTGCTCTCAGGGCGCGGGCGTCTGCGGTTCAGGGTGAGGGGGCCAGGGAGGCCGGGAAGACGGCGTCGGGTCCGAAGCGGGCGCGGGCGGTGTCGGCTGCCTTCTCGATCCGGTGGGCTTTGTCGTCGCTGGCGTCGAGGAGGAGTTGGTGGTGGGCGGCGGTTGTGGGGCGCAGGGCGGAGGCGCGCAGGGTGATGGTGCGGACGCGTGCTCGTTGGAGGCCGAGGGTGTCGTAGATGCGGTAGGCGGCGTGGGTGAGGGCGGCGGAGTGGTTGGTGGCTTCGGGCAGGGTGCGGGTGGTGTGGGAGCGGTCGGCGTAGTGGACGTCGAGGGTGAGGGTGCCGGCGGTGTCGTGGGTGTGGCGGAGGTCGGCGCCGAGTTCTTCGGCGAGGGCGAGGATGGCGCGGCGGTGCTGTAGGGGGTCGAGTTCGTCGTACGGGAAGTCGTGGCGGGTGGTGCGGGAGGCGGGGGCGGAGCCGGGGGTGACGGGGCGGGGGTCGTGGCCGTGGGCGCGGTCGGCGATCTCTCGGCCGGTGGTTTTGCCGAGGAGGCGCTGCAGGGTGAGCAGGGGGGTGTCGGCGAGGGCGCCGATGGTGTGCAGGCCGTGCCGGGTCAGGAGGTTGGCGGTGGTGGGGCCGATGCCGGGCAGGGCGTGGACGGGGCGGGGGTTGAGGAAGGCGGCGATCGTGTGAGGGGTGGGGTCGATGATGGTGATCCGGCCGGGTGGGGTGGCGTCGGCGGCCATGGCGGCGATCAGGATCGAGTTGCCGCCGCCGATGGTGGTCTGGGTGCCGTACAGGGCAGCGACTCGGAGGGCGATGAGCTGGGCCAGGTCGCGAGGGCTGCGGTCGAAGTATTTCAACGCGCCGGTGACGTCGTGGTCGGCGGCGGTGGGGGGCTGGGCCTGCCAGCGGGGGGAGATCCCGTCGAGGACGGTCAGCAGCTGGTGGTAGAGGTCCTCGTTGCCGCCGTGGTGGAAGTGGATGCGCAGGACGGCGCGCTGGTGGGTCATGCTGCTCACCCGGCGCTTCCGGGATTCTCCAGATGCCTCAGAGTGTCTCGTTTTCCTGCTGCGGACTGGTTCGTCTCCATAGGCCGCGAGACGCACGCCGTTCGCAGCAGCATGACCACCCGCCTCCCAGTGCTTCGAGGGCTGCCGATGCACCTCTGAGATCAATATATCGAACACGAATCGAACATCGCGAGGAACTCGATATTGCGCAAGCGGCTAACCGGGAACTGACCCGGGCACTGAACCAGGCCCGCTGACGCCAACTGCGCGGCCGCGGCGTCCTAAGCAGCACCGGTCTGTTTCAGCGGCCCGCTCGTCAGCGCGCGGTGTAGTCCGCGGCGAGCCGGTCGAGGAACGTCATGAGCTTGGCGTTCATCTCGGTGTAGTCGTTGGCGCGCAGCTGGTCGGGCTGCTGGACAAATGGCCGGTCGGTGAGCGCGGCCAGTTCCTTCTCGCTGTGCTCGATCAGGGCCTCGATGCAGTCGGGGGTGAACTCCATGTGGCACTGGAAGGCATACACGTAGCGGCTGTAAGCGACGATCTGGCGGGGGCATCCGGCGCTGGTGGCCAGCACAGTCGCGTGGTCGGTGAGGCCCGGCATGTCGTTGTGCCAGTGGCCGGTGTGGAAGGAGTCCCCGAAGCCCGCGAGGAAAGGGTGCTCGCGGCCGGCGTCGGTGAGTGTGACGGGGAAGGATCCGATCTCCGTGTTCGGGCTGGGCGCCCAGGCGGCGCCAAGGGACTCACCGACGAGCTGGGCGCCGAGGCAGATACCGATGACGGCCTTGTCCGCCTCGATACAGGAGGAGATGAGGGCCTTCTCCGCGGCGGCGTCGAAGTGCGCGCACTCCTCGACGGTGGTGCTGGGCTGCTGGGGGCCGCCCATCACGATCAGCAGGTCGATGTCCTGTCCGGACGCGGGCAGCGCGTCCCCCTCGTAGACCCGCGAGAAGCTGAGGTCGTGGCCCCGGGCTCTGGCCCAGTCCTCGAAGGCCCCAGGGGCCTCGAACGCCTCGTGGACGACGATGTGGGTACGCATGACTGTGCTGGCCTTTCGGTCTGTGTGTGTGATGGGAGCGGTGCGCTGCGGTAGCTCATGCCGCCGACGGCATGGCCGGGCCGGGTCAGGTGGGGTGGACGGGGAGGACGGCGGCGAGGTCGTCGGTGAACTCGCGGGCCTGCTGCGTGGTGAGCGTGGAGGTGGTTACCCGGATCTCCTGGCTGGTGCCGGCCTTGGCTGCGAAGAGGTGGCCGGGCTGGACTGCCCACCCTCGTCGTGCCAGTGCATCCGCGATGGGGCGGGCCTCCGTGCCCAGCGGCACCCAGACGTTCAGGCCGTCCGGCCGGTAGCCGGGCGGACGGCCGATGCCCCGCTCAGCCAGCTCGGCCAACAGCAACGCGCTGCGCTTGGCATAGGCGTCGCGCGCGCGGGCGGTCAGCTCGTGCACCTGCGGATCACTCACCAGCCGGTACACCGTGTGCTGCAGCAGTCGGCTCACCCACGTCGTCCCGGTGTTCAGCCGCGTCTGCAGGCGCTCGGCGCTCTCCTCGTCCGTCGCGACGAGCGCGAGCCGAAGATCCGGCCCGAGGAACTTCGACACCGAGCGCACCAGCGCCCACCGGGAGACCTCGGGCGGCGTGATCCGGTGGTACGGCGCGTTGGAGACGGCCCAGAAGTGGTCGTCCTCGATGACCAGGACCTGGGGATGCGCCGCAAGGACCGACCGCAGTTCGGCGGCGCGCTCGCGGGTGACGCTCACACCGGTCGGGTTGTGGGCCCGCGGCGTGCACACCACCGCCCGTACCCCGCCCTCCAACGCCGCCCGCAGGGCCTCCGGCCGCATCCCTGCTTCGTCGACCGGGACCGCGACGGTGCGCAGACCGTTCAGCCGCAGGGTACCGATACTGGCCAGGAAACACGGATCCTCCACCGCGACCGCGTCGCCCCGGGTGAGATATGCGGTCAGCAGCCGCTCCGTGGCATCGACCGCGCCGTGCGTGACCAGAATCCGGAAGCCGTCCGTGGCCACGTCCGGCGCGAACTGTTCCGCCGCGCAGCCGGCGAGGTCCGGATCGACCGACGGTGCGCCGTAGAACGCGGGCCGGTAGTCACCACCCCGGAGCGCCTGCAGTGCATCGGGGATCAGTTCCGGATCGGGGTTGCCGCTGGCCAGATCGATCAGGCGGCCGCCGAACCACGCGCCTTCGCTGGCCAGTTGCGGCACCCCACTCACGACAGTCCCGCCGCGGCCGCGGGTCTCCGCCTCGCCGGCAGCCACCAGCTGGCGGTACGCCGAGGCCACCGTGTTCCGGTTCACCCCCAGCTCCTCGGCCAGCTTGCGCACCGGCGGGAGCAGGTCCTGCGGCGCCAGCTGACCCGACGCGATCAGGTCCCGCACACTGCTCGCGATCTCTGTCGCCGTCATCCCGCTGATTTGCACCGAGCACCACCTCCGCCCACGACCATAACGTTTGGCATAGGCCATAAGAAATATGTCCTATGCCAAAAAAGTGCTCCCGACCGTGTCGGACCAGCGAGCCGTTCATCCGGGCGACTAGACCGCGGCCACGTCATGCCGGCTCTCAGGCGCCCGGGGAGGTAGGGAACACCTCGTCGACGGCACGGTGGGAGTTGGCGCGTCCACGACCCGATGCACACCCCACTCCCGGATCGGAGGTGGGGAGATCAACAGAGCACGTCTGCCCGCCTGCTGAGCACCCGGCGGGATTTCCCCGGGTTCAGCCAAGGCGAGCCCAAAAGCCGCCATGAGATGACCTTGGAGTCCTGAAGGCGGCTGGTCAGGAAGCGGCAGGCGTCGCGCGGGCGAGCGGCGCCAGGCTTCCGTGCAGGGCGGCGTGCAGGGCGACTGCGAGTCACGGGCCCGGCCCTCGACCCCCTCACCTCAAGCCTGTTCACAGCGGCTTGCCCCGGACGCACCTGGGGGTCTTGCGCGAGAACCATCGTTCCCGTACGGTTTTTCCTAGCCGGTGAGAACGCTCGTTCTCGCGCAGTGCACCCACGCCAACGGAACTCACACCCCGCCAGCGGCGATACCGACAGACCCAGAGGAAGCGACATGAGTCACGAACCGCGCCCCCCGTTCCCGCCGTTCACCCGGGAGACCGCCATCCAGAAAGTCCGCCTGGCGGAAGACGGCTGGAACTCCCGCAACCCGGAAAAGGTCGCCCTCGCCTACACGGTGGACTCCTACTGGCGCAACCGCGCGGAGTTCGCCACCGGCTACGACGAGATCGTCGCCTTCCTCACCCGCAAGTGGAACCGGGAGCTGGACTACCGGCTCATCAAGGAACTGTGGGCCTTCGACGGCAACCGCATCGGCGTGCGCTTCGCCTACGAGTACCACGACGATTCGGGCAACTGGTTCCGCGCCTACGGCAACGAGAACTGGGAGTTCGACGACAACGGCCTGATGCACCACCGCTACGCCTGCATCAACGAACTTCCCATCAAGGAATCGGAGCGCAAGTTCCACTGGCCCCTCGGGCGCCGCCCCGACGACCACCCCGGCCTGAGCGACCTCGGTCTCTGACCGGCCGCCCCCGCGCCGTGGATCCGGGCCCGACGCCGGATCCACGGCGCGGCCGTTCGCGCGTGACGCTGTACCTGCGGCAGAGGCCGCCGCGCACCTGGAGGGCTTGGGCTCAGGAATCCCTCGCAGGCCCTGAAGACCCTCTCACCTGCGGTAAGCGTGGGGCGCTGCTCCGGATTTTCGGCAGTTCGGCGCATCCCTCTTGCGCCGAGAACGACCGTTCTATAGGTTGGTCTCAATCAATAGAACGATCGTTCTCAGCTGGAGGCTCACGACACTGTCATCGCTGGCCGGACGGATTGCCGGTTCGGCCGCCGCGAGTGCCGCAGGACCGCCGCCTGGGCCCTGACGCCGCCCCAATCCAGGGCCGAGGGCAGAGAAGCTGCAGAACACGAGCCTGTTGATGCGGGCTCGGAAAGTTCAGCTGGGTGATCCCATGACTCTCTCGCACACCGCAATGCGACCCCCGCCGATGGCGCTGCCCCCGTCCGGCGAACAGCCCCGGCCGGCCCCCGTGACCCCGGCGCTGGCCCATGCCCGTACGGGCATGCACCGGCACGGCATGATCGCCCTTCCCGCCGAGGAGCGCTGGGTACACACCGCCCGCCACTTCGCCGCATCCCTGCTCGCCCGATGGGACGTCGTCCCGGAGGATCAGGACTCCGTCCTGCTGATCGTCGGCGAGCTTGCGGGAAACGCAGCCCAGCACGGACGGGCCGACATGATCGTGAGCCTCGCGTTCGAAGGCCGCGCCGTGCGTATCGAGGTTGCCGACTCCGGCGCCACGGCGCCCTCGCCCCACCCTCGCTGCACCGGTGCCCCTGATGAGCACGGCCGCGGCGTGGGCATCGTCGAACTCCTGGCGGACTGGACCGAAACACTCGAGGAACGGGATCACCGGCGGGACCGCGCCGGCCTCCGCGTCGCCACCGCACCGGCTGAGCAGCCCCAGGCAGACCTTGCGCTCGCTTGAGTGGGCAGCGGGCAACGCCCGGCCCCGATCCGGGCAGGCGCATACGGCGACTGGCCGGCCCGCGCTCGGGAATATGCCGTGTGACCTGGTGGCTGTACCGTAGGAGAACGACCGTTTTCGAGAATGGGTGAGCGAAGTGGAACTCGGGACGACTGAGCAGCGGATCCTTGACGCTGCCGAGGAGCTGTTCTACGGCCGAGGCATTCAGTCGGTGGGAATGGATGCGATCCGCACCGCCTCCGGCCTGCCCCTCAAGCGCCTGTACCGGACCTTCCCTTCCAAGGACACCCTGGTCGAGGCGTACCTGAGGCGGCGGGACGCGAGGTGGCTCCGCGATCTTGCCCAGCACGTGGATATCTACGACTCACCCGAGCAGCGGATTCTGGCGGTCTTCGACTGGCTGTTCCTCTGGTTCAGCGAGCAGGGGTTCCGCGGCTGCGGCTTCATCAACTCCTTCGGGGAGCTGGGGGGGACGTCCCAGACCGTGGCCGACATCGCGAAGGCCCACAAGGATGCCTTCCGGCGATATGTTGCCGATCTCGTGGCCGCCGCGGACGCGCCCGCGTGGCTGACCGACCAGCTCGTCCTCCTCGCCGAGGGCGCGATGACCACAGCGGCCATCTCCGGGTCTCCAGAGCCCGCCCGTCACGCCAAGGACGCCGCCCGCACCCTGCTGCGGGCCGCTCACGCAGACGTGGTCACCGCTGCCTGAGCACGCCGTCGCCTTCACTCGCAGCCCCGCTTCCGTTCCCTCCGGGGTGCCACCCAGTGAGCAGGGCGCACGTGAGGCTGGTCCTCGGTAGGGGCTTCTGGCCCTGCCCGCGCCGGTCGTCCACCGAGCAGGACCCGCAGCTACCGGCCGGCGCGCGGATGACCATGCGACTGCGGGTCGCGGCCGAACGCCGGATACGCGACGCCGGGTTCCACCGTCGTCCAGGCCGCCCGGGATCTGCACCTGTCCTGGCCGACCGGACGCATGCCTTCCGCGACCAGGCCCGTGAGGTCGTCGACGCACCTTTGCCCGAGGTCGACGTGCTGGGCATCGGTGAGACCCGCCGGGGCAAGCCGCGCTGGGAACAAGACCCTGACACCGGCAGACGGGCGGGGCACGCGATCGGTGGCACACCGGCTTCATCGACGCCCTCGGGGCGGGCGGGCTGCTGGGCCAGGTCGAGGACCGCAGCGTCGCCGACGTGCTGGCCTGGCTCGCCACCACCCCGCTGACCTGGAGAAAGAGCATCACACACGTCGCCATCGACGTGTCCGCCACCTACCGCGCCGCGATCCGCACCGGTCTGCCGCACACCAGGGTCGTGATCGACCACTTCCACGTGGTGCAGCTGGCGAACAAGATGCTCTCGGCGGCCCGGCGCCGCACCACTGCCGAGGTCCGCGGCCGACGCGGACGAGCCACCGATCGGGAGTGGTCGGCCCGCCGGCGCCTGCTGCGCAGCCGTGAGGACCTCACCGACCAGCAGTTCGCGACGATGTGGAACGCCCTCGGCGAGGGGCAATCGGGCAGACCCTGCTGAGGACATGGATCGCCAAGGAGAACCTGCGCAGCCTCCTCGCTCTGGCCAGAACTGGCGCCGACCGGAACCAAGTCGGCCAACCCCGCTGGAAGTTCCTCACATGGTGCGCGGATTCCGACATCCCCGAGATGCGGCAGCTCGCCGTCACCGTCGACCGCTGATGGCCCGAGACCGCCGCATTCATCGACACCGGACAGCAACGCCAGGAGCGAAGGCATCAACCGTGTGATCAAGCTTGTCGCCCGCGCGGCGTTCGGCTTTCGCAATGCCGACAAACAACGGCTACGGACACGCTGCGTCACCGCTCGCCTCTCCCGCGGACACCTCCGCACCGCTCAACTCTGAAGAGCCGGTATGGGACCCCTCGTGCAGTCGCCGATCGTGCCCGTCCAGGCAACCAGGGCCGAGGCCCGGGCCTGTTCAGGAAGGCCCAGGACGAGAACTGGGCTGGACATCGTGGACGGATCGGAATCACGCAATCGAATTCAGCAGCTTGCGCGAGAACCAACGTTCTCCTATCATGGAGGGCACGGAGAACGCTCGTTCTCTACCTGGTCGGTCGACTGCCGCGATGCGGTTGCCGTCGAGGGCGCCCACCTCCTTGCGTGGGCCCGAGTACAACCGAAGGAAGCGACATGAGTCACGAACCGCGCCCCCCGTTCCCGCCGTTCACCCGGGAGACCGCCATCCAGAAAGTCCGCCTGGCGGAAGACGGCTGGAACTCCCGCAACCCGGAAAAGGTCGCCCTCGCCTACACGGTGGACTCCTACTGGCGCAACCGCGCGGAGTTCGCCACCGGCTACGACGAGATCGTCGCCTTCCTCACCCGCAAGTGGAACCGGGAGCTGGACTACCGGCTCATCAAGGAACTGTGGGCCTTCGACGGCAACCGCATCGGCGTGCGCTTCGCCTACGAGTACCACGACGATTCGGGCAACTGGTTCCGCGCCTACGGCAACGAGAACTGGGAGTTCGACGACAACGGCCTGATGCACCACCGCTACGCCTGCATCAACGAACTTCCCATCAAGGAATCGGAGCGCAAGTTCCACTGGCCCCTCGGGCGCCGCCCCGACGACCACCCCGGCCTGAGCGACCTGGGCCTGTGACCCTCGCCGCCGCGACAGGTCCCAGGCCGGCCACCCGGTTGAGAGCCTGCCGGGTGGCTGTCGATCGGAGAGCGGACGCGGCGTGGTGCGTGCGCCCGACAGAGGACAAGCCTGAGGGAGTGGGGCGAGACCGTCCCCGTCCCTTCAGGCCCGCCCTCTGGCTCTCGCGGCGAAGCCTGTGGCCTCGGCCAACAGCGGGCCGTCGAGGCACGACAGCCCGGGCGGGCCAGTCGGTCGAAGCGCCTGAACCGCGCGGCCACTGAGCGCGTTGTTGCAGGGCTGCACGAGCAGGCAGCGGGAACCGAACCCACGATCAACCTCCGGGGCCCAAGTAACCGACCCTCGAGCAGCGAGAGCTGCTGTCTGCGTGCAGCGCCAGGAGCATCTGCCGCGCTGCTGCGACTAGCCTGCCCCGTGCGGCGCTTCGGAGGCCGGCGCGGACTCAGTACTCGCCGTGAGGCTCGAACGGCGACGGCGTCATGAGCGCCATCGACTTCCGCCTCCCTTTTTTGCACTCATACTGCTGCGGATCGCTCGCACGCAGACCGATATCCCGGCCTGATGAGCGCCACCCAGGCAGGCCCGGAGACACCGCAACGGTGGCGGCATCTTGTTCGGCCCGCCCCGCACCCGCCGCAGGCCATCACCTTCAACGGCCTGGTCGTCCCGGCCGCCACCGGCCGGTTCCACCCGGCCTGGGCAATGGCCGCCGTGGCCCTGTCGGTCACCACCGTCTTCGCCAACTTCATCGGCGCCCGCCCCACACCCTGCTGTTCGCCGCCGTCGGCAGCTACGCCGTCGCCCGCGGTCACGGCCGTGTCGACGACGGCGCCCTTGCAGGCCGAGCGCGACGCGGGTGCCTCGGACGCCGAGATCGGCGAGGTCGTCGGCCACCTGGCCCTGAACGTCCTGACGAACCACTTCAACCTCGCCAAGGTCGACAACGACTGGCCCGTGGTCACGCCGCGCTCCGTGGTCTGACCCGCACCCGCCCCGCCGGCCCGGCCCCACCCCCCGACCGGGGCCAGGCCGGCGGCCCCCTCACCCGCCGGTCGGCGGCATCCCCGACCGCCCGTGGAAGGAAGAACGATGACAGACCCGGCGCGTAGCACCCCGGTGGGCTTCCACGAGGGCGAGCTGGCCGTCCAGCGTCAGGCAGGCGTAACCAGGGACGCGGCACGGCTCTCCGGCATGCTGGCCCCCGCCCAGCTGCGCGGCGGCGTGGCCCGATTCCTGGCCGAGCGGACCTTCGCCGCGATCACCGCCCGCGCCATGGACGGCACGCTGTGGGTCTCCCCGCTCACCGGCCCGCCCGGGTTCCTCCACGTCGCCTCGTCGGCAGCCCTCGCCGTGCGGGCACTGCCCGCCGAAGGCGACCCACTGCATCACCTACCGGCGGCCCAGCAGGTCGGGCTGATCGTGGTCGAGTTCGCCACCCGCAGACGCCTGCGGATCAACGGCACCCTCTCAGCCACCGGGAGCGACGGCCTGCGCATCGACGTGGAGCAGGCATACGGCAACTGCCCCCAGTACATCCAGAGCCGGCAACTCCACGCCACGCCCGCGGGTATCCCTCGCGGGGAGCCGGTCCGGAGCGCCGACACCCTCGCCGCCAGCGACATCGGCCTGATCCGCCGGTCCGACACCTTCCTGATCGGCACCACCCACCCCGCCCGCGGCAACGACGCCTCACACCGCGGCGGTCCTCCCGGATTCGTCCGCGCCGAGGACGGACGACTGTGGTGGCCCGACTATTGGGGCAACAACATGTTCAACACCCTCGGCAATCTTCAGGCCGACCCCACCGCCGCCCTGCTCTTCTGCGACTTCACCACCGGCCACACCCTGCACCTGTCCGGTCAAGCCACCCTGGAATGGACCCGCACGGGCATCCCCGGCGACGACGACCGCACCGGCCGCCGCGTCCACTTCACCCCCCGCCATCTCGTGGCCGGCCGCCTGCTGCCGCTCCAGGCCGACACAGTTACCGCAGCCCCCGACAACCCGCCGCTGACCGACCAGCCCACCGCACAATGAAGGACCGCCCCGCCATGACCGACAGCCGCCCGCTCTTCCCTCCGTTCGACATCGACAGCGCCCTCGCCCAGGTCCAAGCCGCCGAAGACGCCTGGAACACCCGCGACCCGCGTCAGGTCGCCCTCGCCTGCACCGAGGACTCCGCCTGGCGTAGCCGCGATGCCCTCGTCACCGGCCGCGAAGAGATCACCGAGTTCCTCACCGCCAAGTGGGAACACGAACTCGACTACGTCCTGCGCAAGAGCCTGTGGGGCTTCCGTGGCAACCGGATGGCCGTCCGCTTCCAGTACGAATGGCACAACGCCGAAGGCCAGTGGTTCCGCTCCTACGGCAACGAACTGTGGGAGTTCGCCGACAACGGTCTGATGCGCCGCCGCGAGGCCAGCATCAACGACCTGCCCATCAACGAGGAAGACCGCCGCTACTTCGGCCCCCGCCCCGACAGCGAGCGCGGCCCCGGGCACGACCTCCCCCTCGCCTGAAACCACCGCACGTCCCAAGATGCCCATGACGGCGCCTGAGCAGGGCACAGCAATGAGTGAATGGCCATGACCCTCAGCTTTCGCACCATCGACGTAACTGGATACCGGGTGTCCTACCGGGAAACCGGTGAACTTGGCGCACCGAAGCTGGCCCTCCTGGGCGGTTTCCCGTCCTCGTCGCACCAGTGACCAGGGACAAGCCCACCTCACCCCGCTTCGCTTCAGCGATCAGCCCCTCCAGCTGGCTTCGAGGACGTCGGCGTCTCTCCATTGCCGGAATCGGTTGTGGACGGTCGGGTCGGCCAGGCACCGAACTCGCCCGGCATCTCCCGCCACCGCCGCCCGTCTTCACCGCCAGACCAACCCCTCGAACCGCCGCGGTGACCGCTTGAGGTACGGGGGCGAACCTGCCGATCGGCAGGCAGCGCTCGATGAACTCCCATTCCAGATCCGTACGGCGGCGACGGGAAGCCCGGCGTGGTGCCGCTTGTGCCACAACGTACCCACCTCGGCGACGAGTTCGGCGATCCCATCGGCCAGGCCAACAGGGACACCCCGCCTGCCCAGGCGGTCCGCGAGCACGCCACCGACGACCGCGCCACGGCGCCGCCGACGCCGTAGACCGCTGTGACGAAACCGGCGAAAGATGCCGAACAGCCCCGTTCCAGCGTCAGATAGAGCGACAGGAGGACCGCTACGAAGCCGCCGAGTCGGTTTGACGAGCATGGTGGTCCACAGCCACCAGAACGCAGGGCAGCGCCGGCCTCGCATCGGCCACCTCGCGCGCCATGCTCTAGGCGCCGGTGATCACGGTGTGACGGACTCGGAGTGCCCCCCGGCCAGCCGACGCGGTGCCCCACGCGACTGCGGTGGGTCCGGACCCGGAGGGAGGCGTAGCTTGGATGTGGACCCCGGCAAGGAAGGCGTGCCATGACCGGGCCCAGCGAATTCTCAGACCGAGATCGGCACAGCGCAGCGAAACTGCTGGTCCGCTGCCTGGAGAACGAAGGTGTCCGCGTCGTCTTCGGTCTTCCCGGCGAGGAGAACCTTCACCTGACCTTCGCCCTGGCGCGCTCCGGCATCCGATACATCCTGACCCGCCACGAACAGGCCGCCTCGTTCATGGCCGAGATGTACGGCCGGGTCACCGGTACGGCCGGGGTCGTCTCGGCCACGCTCGGCCCGGGAGCCATCAACCTTCAGCTCGGTGTCGCCGACGCCATGACCAACAGCACCCCCTTGGTTGCCCTGTCAGCGCAGGTCGGCCACAACCGCAACTACAAGGAAACCCACCAGTTCGTTGACCTGGTCAACATGTTCGCTCCCATCACCAAGTGGTCGGCCAGCGTCCCCAGCGCCGGGGCGATCCCCGAAATGCTGCGCCGCGCGTTCAAGACCGCCGAAACCGAGCGGCCCGGCGCGGTGTACCTGGCGGTACCCGAGGACGTCGACGCCGCGCCCGCCGCCGCCGAGCTGCAACCGCTGCCTCGCTACGTGGTGCGCGCCGAGGCACCGTCGCCGGGGCAGATCGCCCGCGCCGCAGCACTCCTGCGCAACGCTCGCCACCCCATCGTGCTGGCCGGCCACGGCGCCGCCCGCAACGCCGCGGCCACATCGCTCACCGCTTTCGCCGGCTCCCTCGGACTGCCGGTGGCAACCACCTTCCATGGCAAGGGAGTCATTGCCGACGACCTCATCAACTCCATGGGCTCGATCGGCTTCATGCGCCGCGACTACACCAACTTCGGTTTCGACGCGGCCGACCTGATCATCGCCGTCGGCTATGAACTGCAGGAGTTCGACCCCGCCCGGATCAACCCCCAACGCGACAAGAAAATCATCCACGTGCACCGCTTCCCCGCTGAGGTCGACGCGCACTACTCGATCGACCTTGGCATCATCGGCGACATCTCGCAGTCCCTGGACGCGCTGTCGGCCGCTGTCTCCGACCGCTTCCGCGGGCCGGCCCCGGCCAGGTGCCGCGAAATGGTGCAAGCCGAGCTGGATCGCGGACGTGCCGACGGCCGGTACCCGCTCGCACCGCAGCGCATCGTTGCCGACACGCGCGCTGCTCTGGGTCGCGACGATGTCGTACTCGTCGACACCGGCGCCCTGAAGATGTGGATGGCGCGGCTGTACCCCACGTACGCGCCCAACACCTGCCTGATCTCCAACGGCCTGTCCGCAATGGGCTTCGCACTGCCCGGAGCGCTCGCCGTGGCCCTGGCCCAACCGGACGTCAAGGTGCTGGCCGCGGTCGGCGACGGTTCGTTCCTCATGCACTCCCAGGAGATCGAAACTGCCGTCCGCGAAGCCATCCCGCTTACCGTGCTGATCTGGGAGGACAACGGCTACGGGCTCATCGAGTGGAAGATGGACCTGACGCTCGGCGAACACCACGCCACCGCCTTCGGCAATCCCGACATCGTCCGCTACGCGGAGAGCTTCGGAGCCACGGGATACCGGATTGCCGACGCAGAGGAACTGCTGCCCACGCTGCGAACAGCACTGGACGACCCCGGAGTCTCCATCATCACCTGCCCCGTCGACTACAGCGAGAACCTCAGGCTCACCGCCCGCCTCGGCCAACTGGACGCCGCACTCTGACGTCGTTCTGACTGATCCCGTGGCCCAAGTCAGCGCAAGGCCCCGCCGCCTCACCGCGACCCCATGTCGTGCTGGGGGCGCGGGAAGCGGCGGGGGAGCCCTGTAATGGTGGCCCTGGTCGCCCGAAGCGAATCGGCGTGCCGGCCCAGGCGCCTTATCGGCAGCGGTCGCCGGCACGGCGGACGGCTGGGTCAGAAGGGCTTGGTGGGCAGGTACTTGCCGTCCAGGGTGATCACCGCGCGCTCGCCGCCCTCGGGGTCGGCGACCTTCTTGACGTCGAGCTTGAAGTTGATCGCGCTGATGATGCCGTCGCCGAACTGCTCGTGGACCAGGGCCTTGAGCGTGGTGCCGTAGATCTGGACGATCTCGTAGAAACGGTAGATCGTCGGGTCGGTCGGGACGCCGCCGGGAATGGATCCCCGGGTCGGGATGGCCTGAAGCAGTACGGCCGCCTCCTCATCCAGTTCCAGCAGTTCGGCGACCGCCCTGGCGGCGGCCTCCGGCAGGGGATGCTGACCCAGAAGCGCGGCGGTGGTGAAGGCGACCGACAGGCCGCTGGCGTCGGCGAGCTGCTGCCAGGTCAGGTCCTTGCGCGTCTTGGCCTCGACAACCACAGCGGCCAGGGCCTGCCGGGCGGCAGGGTCGAACTGAGCGTGCACCATGAGGGTGTTCCTTTCCAACATGCCGGCCCGCCCTACAGCGAGCTCAGCGGAGTCATACGGTCAGGGGATCAGGCCGCCGGACGGCGGCCTGGACGAAAGGGCCAGGGCAGCTCAGGCCGCGAGGGCGGCGGAGCAACCCGTGACCGGGTCGAGCTGGTCGACCGCGCCGGTGGGGATGTCGTAGACCCAGCCGCGCAGCGTGAGGGTCTTCGCCGCCAGTGCCCGGACGACGCTGGGGTGCGTTGCCAGGTTTGCCAGCTGAGCGATCACGTTGTTCCGTACCAGGACGCTCACCTTGTCCTCGCCGGGCTCGGCACAGGCCGTGCGGACCCGGGAGGCCTCCGCGTGCCGCAGCCAGTGGGCGACGGCCGGCAGGGCGGCGAGGTCGTGCTCGTCCGCCAGGGCGGTCATCGCGCCACAGGCGGAATGCCCGCAGACGACGATGTCGGACACGCCCAGGACGGCGACGGCGTACTCGATGCTCGCCGCGATCCCATCAGCGTTCGGGGTGTAGGCGGGCACCAGGTTTCCGGCCGTCCGGATGACGAACAGCTCGCCCGGCTCGCTCTGTGTGATCAGCTCCGGTATGACGCGGGCGTCGGAGCAGCTGATGAACAGGGTGCTGGGCCGGTGCGTGGTGGCCAGGTGCTGAAAGTGCGCCGCCTGGGCGGGGAAGACGCCCCGCTGGAAATGTGCGACTCCCTCGGCGAGGTCTTGCATGATCACTCCTTTCGGCCAGTGCCCGACTGGTGCGGGTTGACGAAATCCACCATGCATGAGCTGTGCTTATAGAGTCCAAGACGCCCTGAATATAAGATCTATTGGCCTCATCTATAGTGATGTCATGGGCTTCGAACTACGTCATCTGCGCTATCTGCTCGCCGTCGCCGAGCAAGGCAGCTTCACCCGCGCCGCCGAAGTCCTGCACATCTCCCAGCCGACCCTGTCCCAGCAGATCAGACAGATGGAACGCCTGATGGGCACGCAGTTGCTTGACCGTACGGGTCGTGCCGTGCGCCTCACCGACGCCGGCGAGACCTACGTCCACTACGCCCGTCGCGCCCTGCAGGAACTCGCCGCTGCTGAACGTGCCGTTCACGACGTGGCCGACCTCTCCCGCGGCAGTCTGCGCCTGGCGGTCACCCCCACCTTCACCGCCTACCTCATCGGCCCCCTCACCGGACAGTTCCACGTCCGGCATCCCGACATCACCCTGCGCATCAGGGAGATGACGCAGGACCGCATCGAGTCCGCCCTCCTTGCCGATGACCTCGACCTCGGGATCGCCTTTCGCGGTGCCCACCTGCCCGGCATCACCACGGACGACTTGTTCACCGAAGCCCTCAGCCTCGTCGTCGGCACCCGCCACCCCTATGCCGACCGGACAGACCCGCTACCCGTGCGAGAACTGGAAGGCCGCCCCCTGGCCCTGCTCAGCAGCGACTTTGCCACCCGCAGGCACATCGACACCTACTTCGATCAGCACCGCACCACACCGCGCATCGCGATGGAAGCCAACTCGGTCAATGCCGTCGCCGAAATGATCCAGCGCACCCCTCTGGCATCTGTGCTGCCCGAGGCCATCGCCCGGGATCACCCGCATCTGCGTGCCGTACCCCTCGACCCGCCCCTGCCCGAGCGCATTGTCACTCTGCTCTGCCGCTCGGGCTCCTACCAAAGCGCTGCCGCCCGGGCTTTCACCCACCTCACCCGACAATGGGTCGCCTCCAGCGGATACTCCTCCTCCCCGTGAGGTCGCGGAGGCAGCGGGCGGTGGCTCATGGCGCAGGGACGCCGTCTGTCGAGCGGACAGGTCGAGCCGTGGAACTCTCCCTTCGTACGGCACGCCCTCTGATCGACTGGCAAGGCCCGCACGGCTCGCTCAGCTCCCGCGGTCGGTCACGGACGCCGCTGTCACCGTCGCGGGCAGCAGCCGGGCAGGACACAGGCCTGGAGTTCGGGAGTACCGGCTCCGGAGCGATTTGTTGCGGCTTGAGGGCGGGCCGTGGATACGTGTGGCCACCGGGACATCTGATAGGCGAATGCCGCCGCGCCCTTCCCGGACCCCCGACAAAGCGGGGGCCGGGAGGGCCCGGC
>NZ_JBHWJT010000045.1:0-49701 GCF_042731325.1 Streptomyces sp. NPDC059866
CACCACCGGCGAAGGTCACGCATTCGACGCAAGAACTCTCGTTCCCCGCCGGGGAGTGGGCCTGCCGCCGCCCGGAGGCTCACTCATGCGTACCAGAACACGCTCAAGTGCCGTCCATCGCCACCTGTTCACAACCCCCGCAGAGCGGCGAGGGATCGCCCTCGACGAGGACGAGATCACTCTGGTCACCGCCGGCTGGAAGACGGCGGAACAGCTGGACGCGGACGGCCTCGCTGTCCTGATCCTGCGCGGCCCCTGCCACGCCGGCACCAGGTCGGTCTACGGCCCCGTCTCATTCGTCACCGGCTCGGGAGGGTCGTGAGCCGCCCGCGCCCCGGCCCGATCGGCTGGCCACCCGACCGGCCATCCGGCGCACCGACACGCTCGGTCACACCAGCCGGCCTCACCACCAGTGATCCGGGAGAAGCCCGTTGACCTGCATACGACTCGCCGACCTCGACGCCGACAAACTCATGCCCATCACCCGCGGCACCACCTCCTGGAACGCACGCGTCACCGCGATCCGGAAGATCTCCCCGGACATCCTCGCGCCGCAGGAAGTGATCGCCGACGAGAGCACCACCAGCCGCGACTCCTGGGAGCGCCAGGCCGCCGTGCTGATTCAGAACCTGGCCGAACGGTGCGGTCTGACCAGCAAGGTGAATGTCACCGACGGGCACCCTTACGGCACCGCCATGGCCGCGAACCGGCACCGCCCCTGGTGGACGGCGCTCATGTGGAACCCGGGCACCGTCCACCTCGTCGACGGCTCCTACCGGCCCTTCGGCGCGCCCGACTTCTGGCACGGATGCGCCACGGCCCGCTTCGACATC
Organism: Streptomyces sp. NPDC059866; assembly: GCF_042731325.1. Taxonomy (NCBI): domain Bacteria; kingdom Bacillati; phylum Actinomycetota; class Actinomycetes; order Kitasatosporales; family Streptomycetaceae; genus Streptomyces; species Streptomyces sp. NPDC059866. The sequence goes on from NZ_JBHWJT010000045.1 coordinate 834, forward strand.
GGCTCCCGGGAGCCGATCCTCGTGGCCGGCTACGGGGCGCCCGTCGCGCGGGTACCGGTCGGCGAAGTCCTCGTCGTACCACAGCCCGTCCAGCCGGTCTCTCACCCACATCGCCGTCGTACTGCCCGGGTTGCTCGCCCGCGCGACCTGCGCAGTCAGAGACGGACCTGCTCACCGCAACGGGGGCGGAGGGACAACGGGCACCTCGACGACTGCATCGGCCATTGGAACGACCCGAACTGCGCCAGCAGGTGAAGGCGTGCCCGTGGGGAGGTCCGGTCGGCTGGGGGAAGGATCCCCTCCGCACAGCCGACCGGACGCTGCGAGCTGTCGCGTCGTCACTTGCGCGGTGGTGTGACCGGCGGCTTCTTCACCGAAACCTTTTTGGCGGCCGGACCGACGTCATGCCATCGCCCATCCGACCTGCACTCGTACTTGCGGCCATCACTCTTGATGACGGCGCCCTCGCTGTAGTTCTTATTTCCCCACGTGCAGGTCGCCGCGCCCGGCTCACCATCGGGTTGCGGCGGCAGGGCTTGTGCGGCTGTGGCCGGTCCGGCAAGAACACCGGCAGCGGTGGCGAGGCCGAGGACCGCCAGAAGCGTCCACCGACCGGCGGAGGTCTTGGTCGTGGTCATGAGGGAGGTCTGATCGGGTGGAAGGCATTGGCTCAAGGCTCTCCACGTGATCAGCCGCGGACCAGCCCCGGGAATTCGGGGCTTGACGTCAGGCGCCGGCTGTGGAAAAGGACGGGCTTCGGCTCCTGGCGTACCAACTCGGCAAGTTGCAGCAGGGTACGGTCAGCCGCACCGGTGGTCGCCGGCGCTTCTGCACGATCGGCCGCCACTGCAACCGCACAGTCCAACGGGTGCAGCCGAGTTGATGGCGATTCTTGAGAACGGCTCTGGTTGTGGCTGAGCAGAAGGCCGCTGAGCACAGCAGTCCCGCAACGAATGACCGTCTCAGCCCCGCGCTTGGAAGGGTGGACAAGCTCAGCGAATGCGGCGCTTGGCGAGGCGGCGGGCGAGACGCGGGAGGGCTGTGCCTACCAGGAGGGCGGCGAGGGGGAGAACGACGTCCGCCCATGGATCCCGGAGAGGCTTGTACGTCGCGGTGCCCTCCTTGATTTCGATGAACCCGATGGGCCGGGCCCCCGCTCCGCCGCCGCCTCCTCCGCCCTCGCCGGTCTTGTCCTTGCCGACTTCGCGTCCCGCGCCGCCGCCGAAGCCGAAGCCGACCTCGGCGACCGGTATGACGGTGATGCCCTCGCTGACCACGGGCTCGCCGTAGACGGCGGTCACCGAGGCCCGGCCGCCGAGTTTGTCGGCCAGGCGTTCCAGGAGGGTGACCGAGGCGTGGGCTGCGGTCATGTCCGCCAGCGGGACGGACTGTGGCGTGTCGTCCGAGGTGGTCATCGAGTGCCTTCCTGGTAGGGGCGTTCGGCGGTGCCGAGGATGAGGGTGCCGGCCGATGAGGGCATCCGGGTGGCAGGAAAGAGGAACCGGTCGACAGTGGTGACGGTGAAGCCGGCGGCGGTGATGGCCGTCTGGGTGTCACGGCCGGTGTGGCAGCCGCCCATCAGCCGGGGCCAGACGGTGGCATCGAGCCCGCGCTGGACGCGCCGCGCTGCGGGCGAGTCGGCCTGGACGTGCTCGAAGAACCGCAACTGGCCGCCCGGCCGCAGAACCCGGTGGAGTTCGGCGAGAGCGGTGTGCGGATCGGCCACGGAGCAGAGGGTCATGCTTACGATCGCAGCATCGAAGGAGGCGTCGGAAAAGGGCAGTTGCTCGGCTCGGCCGTCGTGTGTCTCCACCGGGACGGGGCGGTGGGGGCCTGTTGTTCGGCCAGAGCACGCAGGCGGGGTTCCGGTTCGACGGCGAGGACCCGTTTCATCTCGGGCGGGTAGTGGGGGAAGTTCAGTCCGTTGCCTGCGCCGACCTCGATGACCTCGCCGGACAGGCCGGCCGGCAACCGACGGCGGTGTTCGGTGACGCCGGCCTTCTCCAGGACCGGGGCGGCCGGCTTGGCGTAGAAGCGGGCGAAGACCGGGTGCTTGATGCGCTGGGTCATGGTGACCGTCTCCCTCTGCGGCAGCATCCCTGCGACGTCGCTGGGGCTACTCTGATATGCGGAGGGGTCGGCGCGCGACCCTCGTCCACCTCACGGACAGGGGCCGCGAGGTCACCGCCGGGCTCCGCGGGGGACGCGACGACCTGGCCGCCGTACTGTTCGCGGACATGCCTCCAGGGCAGCTCGATGACTTCGCCATTTCCCTGGCTCAGGTGATCGAGCGGCTCAAGGCCGTTGATCCCACCCGGCAGAGGTGATGGCCTGGGCAAGCCCGCAAGCCGTCGGAAGGCGTGGGGGGGCGGACGTCAGTTTTCGGCTCCCGTGCCACGGCGCGTCGGACGAGTGACACTGCGTCGGCGGTGAGGCGGAGGGCATACACCGACCGGTCGCCGGGGACGGGGCCGAGGTGGTCGTGGCCGGTCATCGGCCTCGGAGAGGTGCAGGTCCCCATGTTGGTGTGCCGAGTTCCCAACATTCCAAGTCGTCCCGCTCCACCAGGACGCGCGGCTCGTCGGCCGAAGGTGGCCGACGCCGTCCTGCACCGGCCCATGGCGCCGGTCGGCGGTCTCGGACCCCGGACTGGCGCTCAGTCATCCGCCACTGAGTCGTCACCCCCGTACGGGTGGCGGGATCCTCCGAGCGGGTCACCCGCATCACCGTGAGCTCGCACCGCTGCCTCACATGGGTTGGTCAGATAGCCCGATTTCTCGCCGGTCACGAGCGCAGCGATGAGTTTTCCCGGCCCGGAGAGTCTCACCACCGTTATCGGCAACACAGGAGGAACACGTGGCTCAGCTACTGCGAGTCCAGAACTTCAGCGTCTCGAGTGACGGGATCGGTGCAGGTGAGGACCAGAGCTTCGAGAGGCCGTTCGGCCACGCCTCTCCCGAGAGGCTGTTCGCCTGGGCCGGCGCCACGGCGAGCTGGCCCATGCGCACCGACCCCGGGGGGAGCCGGGGCCTCGACGACTACTTCACGCGGGACTACGCACGCAACATCGGCGCCGAGATCATGGGCCGCAACAAGTTCGGGCCCCAGCGCGGGCCCTGGCACGACCATGAGTGGCGCGGCTGGTGGGGTGACGAGCCCCCGTTCCGCACCCCGGTGTTCGTCATGACCCACCACAAGCGTCCTTCGTTCACGCTCTCCGACACCACGTTCCACTTCGTCGACGGCGACCCGGCCACGGTCCTCGAGCAGGCGCGGGAGGCGGCGCAGGGCAAGGACGTCCGACTCGGCGGCGGGGTGACCACGATCCGGCAGTTCCTGGACGCCGACCTCGTCGACACCATGCACGTGGCGGTCTCACCGGTGAAGCTCGGGTCCGGACTACGGCTCTGGGAGTCACCCGATGAGCTGCTCGACCGGTTCCACCTGGATGTCGTGCCCAGCCCGAGCGGCGTGACGCACCACCTGTTCTGGCGAAATTGAATTCTCCCCTCCCTGAAGGGGAGGGGAGTCCTGGCTCAGGCCGCCTCCTGGAGCAGCGCTCCAGGAGGTCTTCCGCCCTCGGCACCAGCCGGGTTGAGACCAGCCCGGACGAGCATCACGCGTGCGGAGTTCTTGTCCCGTGGGGAGGCGGTTCCGCACGCGGTGCAGGTGTAGGTGCGCTCACCCAGCGGCTGGGGGTCCCCCCACGCCCTTAAGGCAGTGGGGGAGCGTGCTTGGCTCTCGCATCGCAGTGCGCGCAGTCCATCGTGGTGTGCGCGGGGTGGACGAGGCGGACGTCCCGTCCGTGCTTGCGGCCCATCTCGATCAGGGCCTTCTTGGTGGCGCCGATGGCGGCGTCGGCGGCCTTGCGGGCCATGGTGATCCGGGCGAGGAACCTCGGACGGAAGTCCTCCACCGCGAGGGCGTCGTGGTCGCGCACGACCTTCTTGGCCCACTTGCGGCCGGTGTCCGCACGCTGCCAGGCGCCCTTCTGGTGCGCCTTCGCCCGCAGTCTCTTCGCCGCGCGGTAGCCGTTCGATCCGGCCTGTCCCTTCGCCGGTTTGCGGCGGGCCATCGTCCGGTCGTACCGGGTCAGCCTCGCCTGGGCCTTCCTGCCGTGTTCGGCGGGGGGAGGTCGTGGGCGTCGGATGTGGTGGTGGCGGTCTCCTGCACGCCCCAGTCGACACCGATCACGCGGCCGGTCTCCGGCAGCGGCTGCACCTCGGCGGGCACGACGAACGAGCAGTACCAGTGCCCCAGGCTGTCCTGGTACACGCGTACCGAGGACGGCTCAGCCGGCAGGTCCCGCGACCACACCACCGTCACCGCGACGCCCCCGGCCAGGTGCAGGCGGCCATCCCTGCGGCGGAAGCCGCGCCGGGTGTAGTTCAGGGTCGGCAGCGCCTCACGCTTGGTCTTCCGCGTCGGCATCCCGGCCCGGCGTGCCAGACGACACGCGCAGCCGGTAGGTGTACCGGACGTGCCCGGCCTCCGCGGCCGCCCTCACCTGCGTCATCTCGCCCCCCTTCACGGTCCCGGCCGGGACGCCATGGCATCCCGAACCCCGAAGGACCATACGTACGACGGCCGCACACACGTGCCTCGATCCCGCAGCCGCCACCCCAACCAGCGACTACATGCACGTGCGTTCGCATCACCTCGGCGGTGCCGACAGCGGTGAGGGCGCTCCGCGCCCTGAACCGGATGCGGCGACGTTCCGCGTCGCGACACCCGGACGCGATTCCGCCCGGCGTGAACGCCGGGGCATCCTCGCAACAACAGGTGAACTCGGCACCGCCACAAGGCCGCGCCGAGGAAGACGGGGTGGCCGTGGCGCGAGCGGGGCCGGGAGAGCGAGAGCGTGGCGACTCGTCTGTACGACTGACTGTCCCGATTGAGGTGGGACAAACCGCAAGAAGCGTTTTGGCCTGCGGTGAAGCGGCTCGTGTGCGGGCCTCCGGGACGGCCCCGAACGCGGGTGTACGAGACGGGAACTGAGACCGCGGGAGTCGCTTGCCGACGCTGCCGTCACGTTCACCGATCGTCCTGGCTGGCGCAGGTCACACCCCGGCGAGAGGGCTGTCCAAGTCACAGGGCAGGATCACCGAACTGCTCGAGCAGAACGTCGACAGGTGTGTGGCCCGTGGCGGCGGATGCGCCGTCGTCCGTACTCTGTTCCGCCCAGATGACCTTGCCCCGGGGTGTGTACCGCGTTCCCCAGCGCTGTGCGAACTGCGCCACGAGGAACAGCCCCCGCCCGCCTTCGTCCATGGTCGTCGCCCGCCGCAGGCGCGGCGAGGTGCTGCTGCCGTCCGACACTTCGCAGATCAGACAGCCCCCGTACAGAAGCCGCACCGTGACGGGCGGCGATCCGTACCGGATCGCGTTGGTGAGCAACTCGCTGACGATCAGCTCCGTGGTGAATCCGATGTCCTCCAGACGCCACTCCCGCAACTTCTCCGCGCAGTGCGCCCGCGCCGAGGGCACCACCGCAGGGTCCGACGGCACGTCCCACTGGGCCACGCACGAGGGCGGGAACAGCCGGGTACGTGCCACGAGCAGCGCGATGTCGTCGGAGGCATGCGCCGGCGTCAACGCATCGATCACCGCCTGACACGTCTCCTCCGCAGTACGCCCCCCGGCCCCGTCCAACGCCCGATGCAGCGTATCCAGCCCGACGTCCGGGTCGCGGGTGCGGTCCGACACCAAGCCGTTGGTGTACAGCACCAGTTGTGACCCTTCGGGCAGGTACAACTCGGCGGTCTCGAAGGGGTGGCCTCCCAGGCCGAGCGGGACCGATGCCGGCGCGTCGGAAAAGGTGACGGTCCCGTCCGGACTCACCACCACCGGGTCGGGGTGGCCTGCACGGGCCATCGTGCATTTCCCCGCTGTCGGGTCGTAGATCGCGTACAGACACGTCGTACCCGTCACGCCCTCGCCCTCGTGTCCCTCCGTGGCATTTCCGGTGCTCTCCTCGTTGTCCATGCGTACGACCAGGTCGTCCAGGTGCCCGAGCACCTCCTCCACGGGGAGGTCGAGGGTGGAGAAGTTGTGCACCGCGGTGCGCAGTCGTCCCATCGTCGCCGCGGCGTGCAGTCCGTGACCGACGACGTCGCCCATCGCCAGCGCCACTCGAGCGCCCGGCAGCGGGATGACGTCGAACCAGTCGCCACCCACCCCCGCCTCCGCCGGCAGATATCGCCAGGCCACCTCCAGTGCGTCCTGGTCCGGCTGCCCCCGCGGCAGCAGACTGCGCTGCAGCGTCACCGCCATCGCGTGTTCCCGGGTGAACCGCCGGGCGTTGTCGAGGGCCACCGCTGCCCGCGCGGCCAACTCCTCCGCGAAGGACACGTCCTCCGGTTCGAACGGCGGGGAGTCACCCGCCCGGTAGAAGCTCGCCACGCCCAGGGGCACACCCCGCGCCCGCAGCGGCACGGTGACCAGCGCGTGCAACCCGCGCTCCAGAGCCTCTCGAGCGCGATCCGGATCCTGCTCCTGCCAACCGTGAGCCTGCTGCAGGTCCGCCTCCAGTACGCCCCGTCCCTGCGGCAGCGTCCGCATCTGCGGGGTCCCCGGCAGGTATGTGATCACTTCGCCGAGGTGATACGCCGGCACCATCCGGTGCTCGCCGCTGGTCGCCACACGCCGAAGATTCCGCCATCCCTCGGCCGTCGGCTCTGATCCTTGCAACACCGAATCCAGCAGATCCACCGTGACGACGTCTGCGAACTGCGGCACGGCCACTTCGGCCAGCTCCTGGGCCGTACGCGTTACATCCAGCGTCGTCCCGATCCGCACCCCGGCCCCGTACAGCAGCTTCAGTCGCTCCCGCGCGGCCTCGGCCCGCCCCGAGACTGCAGCCAGCTCGGTCGTGTCCCGCAACGTCACCACGCTGCCTCCCTGGACAGCGTGCGGGAACGTGGGCCGCTTGTTCACCGCCAGCAAGCGGTCCTCCGCGAGATGCACCTCATCGGTCACCACCTCGGACGACATGATCAAGCGCCCGATCTGCTCCGGCAGCCCCAGCTCCCGCACATGGCGCCCCTGCGCCGCCGCCGGAAGGCCCAGCAGTCGCTGTGCCTCGTCGTTGGCCAGGACCAGTCGGCCGTCGGCGTCAGTGATCAGCACCCCTTCCCGCACAGCGTGCAGGACGGCCTCGTGGTGTTCGTACATCCGCGCCAGCTCCGCCGGCGCCAGACCGCGCGTCTGCCGCTGCAGCCGCCGGGACACAAGTGTCGTACCGGTCGTGGCCAGCACGAGCGCCGCCGCCCCGGCACCGAGGATGATCGGCAGCTGTGGCATCCACAGTCTCGCCACGTTCCTGACCGTGATCCCTGCGGAGACCAGGCCGACGACCGTGCCGCGGGAGTCGGTCACCGGCACCACAGCCTGCACGGCCGTGCCCTTGCCTGCGGGCAGAGGCGGGCCTCCGGCCTGCTCGATGACGGTACGCCCTTCCAGGGCCGGTTCGAAGGTGCCGACGAACTTCTTCCCGATCTCCTCCGGGTAGGGGTACGTATAACGAATTCCCTCTGTGCTCACGGCAACGATGAAATCCACGCCCGCTCGCTTCCGTGCCTCTTCGGCTCGCGGCTGCAGCACCGCGGACGGGTCCTGGCTGCGGAACGCCTGGACAACACCGGGGGCACTCGCGAATGTCTGGGCCGCGACGACCGACTCCCTGCGCCCCTGCTGCAGAGCGTCGTTTGCCGCCTGGAGCAGCATGGCAGCCACGGCAGTCACGACCAACAGCACCACGATCGCGACCTGGAGAAGGAACACCTGCCCGGCTGTGCTGTGCGGGTTCAGCAGGGAAGCGTGACGGTCGTGCGAACGTCCGGGGGGCGGATGACGCGGCGGAGTCGGATATCGCCTGATCGATGCCCGCATATACCTTTCATATCACCGCCGTGCGGGCCTGGACCGACGCAACCGACACCGTTGGCGGGCCCTGGTCCTGCCGGACATGCTGGAACAGAACTGCGCCCGTGCCACTGGGCCCGGGCTTGAACCGGCACCGGGCTTGAACCGTCTGGCGCAACGCCGGCGGGTGCCGCCGGCCGCAGCCGTGGCGCTCCGGCCGGTGTTCCGGAACGACAGGCATTCCGGGGCGTCCGGACCCCCGGAGCCCGGCGGTGGGGTCCTCCCGCCCTTTCGGCTCAGCCCGGCACCCCCTGACACGCGGATCGAACGGTGAGCGGTTCACCCCCATGTCCCCATGCGGGACGGAGAGCCACGAGACCTGGCGGGAGGACGACGGCGCGGCCGGCTCGAGGCGCTGTGCAGCCGGTGAGACCGCACATGGGTACGGCGCAACGCCCGGCTCCTGGAGGTGGACGAGGAGCGATGTGCCGGCCGGGTTCGGGTGAGAGTGCTGACCACGAGAGGGAGACCCGGGGAGATCGTGGACGAGTATGCGGCATCCTCATCCACCTGTCGGCCCCGCGCGGCTGACCGGCCGACGGCGACGGTCACCCAAGTGGCCTCGTCCGCAGGCACGGGGCCCGGCTGGGAATGCAGGCGATGACCGGCCCGGTGATCACGCCGACCACGTGAATTTCATGACCCACTCCCGCTGCACGGTTGGCGCCGCTGCGACGAGCTCGCGAGCGTCGGGCGCGTAAGGGCGTACCGGAAGCGAGCCCAGGCCCCCGACGATCAGGAGTGGGGCCACCTACGCGGAGAGCTCGGGAGCCCCTGCGGGCCGGCAGCGCACGGCGAGCGCGGCGATGTCGTCGTCGAGTCTTCCGCCACTGTAGTGGAGCAGGTCCCGGTGGAGCCGGTCCAGCAGCTCACGGGGCGGCGCCGGGCTGTGCTGCCGCATCCAGTCCGGCAGCGGGAAGAACTCGCCGGCGCGATCCCGGGTCTCCGAAACCCCGTCGGTGTAGAGCAGAATCTGGTCACCCGGAACGAAGGCGACGGTGTCGACGCAGTAGTCGCCTCCGACGAGCGCCGCGAGATTGAGGGGTGCCGAGGGGACGGTCGGCTCGAGGACCTGGACCTCCCCGCGCTGCACCAGCAGCGGTGGTGGGTGCCCGCAGTTGAGAACTCTGATGTGCCCGCCGCTGTACGGGATCTCGGCGATCAGAGCGGTGGCGAAGTGCTCCGGCTGATCGTGGGCGGGGGTCGCCATGCTGTAGCGGGCGATGCTGGTCTCCAGGCGACGGATGATGCCCTTCAGCTCGGGCTGGTCGTATGCGTTCTCCCTGAAGCAGTTGATCACCACCGAGGCCGCTCCCACCGCCGACAGGCCCTTGCCGCGCACATCGCCGATGAGCAGCCGAAGCCCGTACGGCGTGTCGGCCGCCTCGTAGAAGTCTCCTCCGATCCGGGCCTGCTCTTGGGCCGCCAGATACAGCGACTCGATTTCGACGTCACGGATCCGGCGCGGCAGCGGGCGCATCAGCACTTTCTGGGCTGCGTCCGCGACGAGCCGGACCTGGAAGAGCGTCTCCTCCCGTTGGAGTCGGAGATGGCTTGCATACGCGGCCGCCAAGGTGACGGCAACGATTGCAGCAGCCGTGTACGGCGTCCCCAGGTCGGAGTAGAAGAAGCTGAGCCCGATCATGACCAGTAGGCAGACCGCCCCCAGCAGGACCGTCGGGATTACCGACCACATCGCGGCGGCGAGGGCGGGTGCCGCGGGCAGCAGGCGACTGAAGGCGATCTCCCTCGGCGTGGAGAAGGCCAGGCCGGCAATGACGACGGTAAGGATCACCGGTGACATCAGTACGGCTTTCCCCTGGCCACCGTGGGGAGGGTGGCGGCGCCGCAGCCGTCCCGACTTGATCACAAAATGCATCTTATCGGGATTAAATGGGCACCTGCTGTGCTGCAGCAAGCACTCATGCACGACTGTCAGCCGCCTTGAACCGTCCCCAACAGGCCAGGCGACGACCCACGAGCCGCAAACGTTTCTCGCACAGGGCAACCGAGGGCTGGGATCGGTTGCGCCTCCGGCGCCGTCAGGACGCCGGAGGCGCGGCCCGGCAGGGCACAGGCCCCAACGTCACTGCGGCCTCCTGCATGTCGCACTCCTCCGGCAGCCGAGGCTCCATGCACCGTAACCGGTGCGAGCACCGCAGCCACAGGGCAACGACAGCCCGCCACGGCTGTGCGCATGGGCGGCGTCATACGCCGGGCCGATGCAGCGCCGGCCGCGAGGCGCCCGCCGGGACGCGAGGCGGACCGGGACGACCGGATAACTGCGGGTAGTCAGCGCTCACTGACCCACTCAGGTGAGGCCCTTCGTCCTCACCGTGGGCGGGGACGTCATGGCTGCGAAGGCAACCGTTCCTAAGCCCGAACGACTGCTGGACAGGGCGCGATCGTCGCCGTCATGTTCGACGGCGCGGGGACAGCAAAGCGCCTCAAGCGCGACGGCATCGGCACGTCGCTGCTGCCGGAGCGGCTAGGCCGCCTGACCTCCTCGGCAGATCCGACGGTTGGGCCGCGCCGAGCGGCTGATGCACCGCGCAACCGGTGACTGATGCCGCTCTGCCCGAGCACCGCGGCCTGCCCCTACCAGGGTCGCCGGCCCCACTGGTCGTCCAGCACGACCCGACCGCACCATTTACACATGCACGATATGAAGACCAATGAACGGACCAGCCAGGTTCCGGACATCACCAAGACAAGCAAGGCGCGATACCTGAGCGCAGCTGCCGCAGCAGCTGTGGCCCTCGCCTGCGGTGCAGCGCTCTCGCCGTCGGCGTCGGCCGCGGCGCCGGCCGAGAAGCACCGTGTGGAGACCTTCGAGCTGGTCGGCAAGCAGACCTCGGCCGGAGAAGTCGACCTGGGCAAGCCTGGAGTCAGCGTGGGTGATCAGCGGATTGTGCACGAGGATCTCTACCGTGACGGCAAGAAGGTGGGCGATCACAGCGCGGTCTGCACCTTCACCCAGGTCAGTCCGGCCGCCCTCCAGTGCCTGGGCACCTTCGCACTCCCCGAGGGACAGTTCACCGCGCAGTCACTGCTGCACCTGCCCGCTCCGCCCTCCGTCGACGTCAGCATCACCGGCGGATCCGGCGACTACCGCACCGCTCAGGGCTTTGTCCGCACCGTCCCCGCGGGCGAGACCGAACGACACTTCACCGTCCACCTGCAGCACTGACGAGTCCCCTGCCGGAGCGCGCCGACGGACGGACCAGCCGGCACGGCCCTGACCGAAGCCCCGGCTGCATCACGCAAGGCATGCCAGGCCGACCGCCCGGCTTCGGCAACACCCCGGAACGGAGATCATCTGCCGGGACAGAGCGAGCGCCTGCACGGAAGCGGTGCGCACCGCCGCCCCGGAAGCGGTCCAGGTTGCGCTGCCTCGTCCCGCCCGAGGGCGAGGAGCATGAGGAAGCGATGGAGCCGTCAGCCGGCCTCCCGCCGGGTTTCCAGGAGGGCCCCGACCTCGTCGACGTCGTCACCGGCCGGGAGGTCCGCCTCGCCTGTGGCGACTTCCGTTTCCTGGGTGAGTGCCTGCAGTTTGGTGCGTGCCCTGTCGAGGAAGTACGCGTACTTCTCCCGGATCTCGCCGCTCGGCTCCCGTCCGGACTCCCAGCCGCCGATCATGGAGGGACTCACCCCGAGGGCCTGCGCCACCTGTGTGCGCGACAGATTCAATCCCTCGCAAGCGCGCGCCGTTCCTCGACGGGCGACAGCGGGACCTCTTGCCTGACGCCGGCCAACACAGCGGCCCGGGCCGGCCCGGCCATCAGATCCAGCACGTCGATCTCGAAGTACGCGGCCACCGCACCGCAGTCGTCCAAGCTCCACGCGGCGCCTCCAGCTCGACGGCGACTCATCTGCGTCTGGCTCACTCCCAAAGCCGCTGCGAGGTCGGTCTGCGACTCGCCCGTAGCGTGCAGGAGTGCCGCCACCGACGATCGGACACACTCGGCCAAGGTCATCCGCATGCTGCAGCATCTACCACGTCAGTCACATTGATTATGCGAGATGCGTATAGCTTGAACCAAGGCGCACGCCGTGACTTCGACGCCGCCTCGGCGTGTGGGCTCCTACGGACAACCGTCACGAGCGAGCTGACGGGGTCGAAGTCGAAGAGGTCATCCCGCTTCTCCAACTGCACGGCACGTCCGGGAGTTGAAGGCTCCTCACACGGCTGGAACTCCATGAACACCCACATGAACAATGATCACCCATGTGAACAGCACTCGGGATTGGACCAGACCAAACTCTTGACAGGGGCTTTCCGTCACTTCTTAAATCACGTAGTGAACTAAGCGCTCGATCCCCACCCCGGCAGACGTAGTACCGCTCACGTTTCTGCAGGTCCTTCACGCGCGATCTGTCATATACATGCCATTACTCGCATTCTCTTAGGGCAGCACCGCCCGCGCCAGCCCGGCCGCAGCCATCGACCTGCGGTGCCGCCCGCCGAAATGGACGGTGACCCGATGACCACAAGGCTTCTACGCCAATCCGCGGTACGCAGTGCGCTGGACACAGCGGCTGCCACCGGCCAGATCACCGGTGTCGGCGGCAAGGGCGTGGACGTCGCGGGCGCCGCCACAGCCAACGGCACGGCCATACAGCTGTACGACCACAACGGCACCGCCGCCCGCGACATCGTCAACCCGCAGGCCGACGGCGCCTGGACGCGACAGTGACCGTCGACGACTTCCGCACCATTCTCGGCTACGCCCAACAGCGCCACCCGGCGCGGCTGACCTTCCGGTCGGCCAACCGCGACCGGCCGTGCACCGGCGGCGGGGCCGACACCTGCTCGGGAGTCTCCCATCGGCCATGGGACTTCACGCGGGTCTTCGCCCAGTACAACGGCTGACGCCCCCTCTTTCGGCCTCTCCTTCCTGCCCCCACACATGCCGCTTCGTCGGCACAGGAGACGACATGCTCAGACCCGCGCGCCCCCTCATCGGCGGCCGGCACGGCTCAGCCGCGACCCATGACCACGGCCGGTGGACCGCTGTCCTCGTGGCCGTCACCATGGCCGTCTCGATCCTCACCACCGCACAGCCCACCCAGGCAACCACCACCCCTACGGCGGCAACATCGCCGGACTCCGCCACAGCAGCCCTGCCCACGGGCTGGTCCACAGTCGTGAACAGCGGCAGCGGAAAGTGCCTGGACGCCCGAGCGGCCGGCACCGTGAACGGCACGGCGGTGCAGCAGTACACCTGTAACAACAGCACCGCACAGCAGTGGAGCTTCACACCGACCAGCGACGGCTTCGTGCGGATCGACAACCGCAATGACGCCCAGCAGGTGGTGGATGTGAGCAACGTGTCCACGGCTGACAACGCGGCCGTGCACCTGTGGACGTACGGCGGCGGCAACAACCAGCAGTGGCAGCCCGTCGACGAGGGCGGCGGCGCCTACCACTTCGTCAACCGGCACAGCGGCAAGTGCCTCGACGTCCCGTCCGCCTCGACGGCCGACAGCGTCCAGCTGGTGCAGTACACCTGCAACGGAACGGCCGCCCAGCGCTTCCACGTCGCGCCCGTGAGCACCGCGCCCGGGGACGTCGACCTCGGCCCCAACGTGGTCGTCTTCGATCCGTCGATGCCGTCCTCGACGATCCAGAGCCGACTGGACTCCATCTTCCAGCAGCAGGAGACGAACCAGTTCGGCTCCCAGCGCTACGCCGTGATGTTCAAGCCCGGCACGTACAGCAACGACGTCAACGTCGGCTTCTACACACAGGTCCTGGGCCTGGGCCAGTCACCCGACTCCGTCACCATCAACGGCGCCGTGCACGTGGAGGCAGACTGGTTCCCGCCGCAGAACGCCACCCACAACTTCTGGCGCGGCGCCGAGAACCTGTCGGTGAACCCCACGGGCGGCACCGACCGATGGGCGGTCTCCCAGGCCTCCGGATACCGGCGCATGCATGTCCGCGGCAACCTGGAACTCAGTGACGGCGGCTGGTCCAGCGGCGGGTTCATGGCCGACAGCAAGATCGACGGCCAGGTCCGCTCCGGCACCCAGCAGCAGTGGCTGACCCGCAACTCCCAGCTCGGCAGCTGGACCGGTTCCAACTGGAACATGGTCTTCGTGGGCAGCCAGGGCGTGCCCGGCACCAGCTTCCCCAACCCGCCCTACACCACGGTGAACCAGACCCCCACCGTGCGGGAAAAGCCGTTCCTCTACGTGGACAACGCAGGCGCCTACAAGGTATTCGTCCCTTCCCTGCGGACCAACTCCTCGGCCACCACCTGGGCGAACGGAACCGCCGCAGGCACCTCGCTCGGCATGGACCAGTTCTTCGTCGTCAAACCGGGCGCGAGCGCCGCACAGATCAACGCCGCTCTCGCCGAAGGCAAGAACCTGCTGGTCACCCCCGGCGTCTACCATCTCAACCAGACCCTGCAGGTCACCCGTCCCGACACCGTCGTCCTCGGACTCGGCCTCGCCACATTCATCCCGGACAACGGCATCACCGCCATGACGGTCGCCGACGTCGACGGGGTGAAGATCGCGGGCATCCTCTTCGACGCAGGCACCACCAACTCGCCCACGCTCATGGAGGTCGGCCCGGCCGACGCCGCCGCCGGCCACGCGGCGAACCCCACCTCCCTGCACGACGTCTACTTCCGGGTCGGCGGAGCCGCCGTGGGCAAGGCGACCACCAGCCTCGTCGTCAACAGCGACCACGTCATCGGCGACCACCTGTGGATCTGGCGCGGCGACCACGGCAGCGGCATCGGCTGGAACACCAACACCGCCGACACCGGACTCGTCGTCAACGGCGACAACGTCACCATGTACGGCCTGTTCGTCGAGCACTACCAGAAACACCAGACCATCTGGAACGGCAACGGCGGACGCACGTACTTCTACCAGAACGAAATGCCCTACGACCCGCCGAACCAGGCCGCCTGGATGAACGGCTCCACGCAGGGCTACGCCGCCTACAAGGTCGCCAACTCCGTCACCAGCCACCAGGCCTACGGACTCGGCAGCTACTGCTACTTCAACGTCAACCCGTCCGTCACCGCCGAGCACGCCTTCGAAGTGCCCAACAACCCGAACGTGCGCTTCCAGAACATGGTGACCGTCTCACTCGGCGGCACCGGGACCATCCGGCACGTCATCAACGACCGAGGCGGCCCGTCCAACTCCTCCACCAACGTGGCCAACCTGGTGAACTACCCCTGAGGCGGCTCACAACACGGCTGCTGATGCTGCTGGCGCTGGTGCTGGGGCCGACCGCCCCGGCCCACGCCGGGCCCCCTTCCGTCGCGACCCAGGGCTCCCTTCAAGGTCATCGCCTTCTACAACGGCACCTGGGACGCCGCGCACATCGACTTCGTCAAGGAAGCCAACGAGTGGTTCCCGCGGCCCGCCGCAGCGAACAACTTCACCTGCACAGCGGCAACCGACTGGGACCTGCTCGCAAACGGCGAGGTCAACAACTACCAGGTCGTCCTGTTCCTGGACGACGCACCGCACACCACGGCCCAACGCGCCGGCTTCGAACGCTACATGCGGGCGCGTCGATGCGGTCCCTGGAGCGCAAGTACGGCGTGACCCACCGGACCGTCCGCAAGGCGGCGAACTCCGATCCTGCGCGGCGACGGCTGATGCCGTCACTTGCCGGTGTGCCCGGTCGCCGATGCCCGTAGGTTCTCGATGGCGTTGTCCAGCGCCGCCTCGAGGTGGCTCGTGTCGCCCGTGGACATCATGATCGCCACGCCTCCCTGGATTCCGGCCAGCAACGCCGCGGCCGCCCGGTCCACGTCGAAGGCCGACGACACCAGGCCGCCCGCCTGAAGGGCGCGCATACCGCGGGCGAGTTGCTCCTGCCACTGACGCATCAGCTCCGTCACGATGGCCCGTGAGCCGGGGCGGGACCGTCCGACCTGCAGGAACAGGGACCCCAGGGGGCATTCATCCCCCTGTCGTTCATAGCGTTCCACCACGGCGTCCCGCCACCGGTACCAGGACTCCCATGAGTCGAGACTCCCCAGGTGCGGCTGCTGATCCGCCAGGACGCGATCCGCCTCGAACTGGGCCACCGCCAGCAGCAGTTCGTCCTTGCCGTCAGGAAAGTAGTGGAAGAGCTGACTCTTGCTCGTGCCGGTACGGCCGCGGATGTCGTCGAGCGTCGTGGAGACGACGCCTTGCTCTCGCAGCACCTCGGCCGCGCCCTCGACGATGCGGGCCCGAGTGGCCCGGCCCTTGGCGGTCGGCGCGTCCGGCATCATGCCTCCTACCTCAGTGGACTGGCGAGTCCATTTTACATACGGAACCCGGCCGACTCGCTCATTCTGGACTTGCCGGTCCATTTTTGGCGACGCACAGTGGATCGCGCGGCTCGGGCACCGGGCCGCCGTCCGAAGCCGGTCGGCTGCCCCGACCGCGCAGTGCCAGACAAGGGATCACCCATGAGTGAAAGACTGCGGAACAAATCGGCCCTGGTCACGGGGTCGACCAGCAATATCGGGCAGGCGATCGCCGAGGCATTCGCCGCCGAGGGGGCGCACGTCATCGTGTCCGGGCGCAACCGGGAACGAGGCGCGAAGGTGGTCGAGGGCATCCGGGCCTCCGGTGGGCGGGCCGACTTCCTGGTGGCGGACCTCGACGGCAGCATGCAAGCCTCCCAGAACCTCGCCGAACGGGCCCGCGAGACCTTGAGCGGACGGATCGACATCCTGGTGAACAACGCCGGCATCTACCCGGCCGCCGCGACCACCACGACCGACGAGAAGACGTTCGACCAGGTCTACGCGGTGAACGTGAAGGCACCCTTCTTCCTGACCGCTGCCGTCGTCCCCGTCATGACCGAGGCCGGTGGCGGGGTGATCATCAACCTCGGCTCCTGGATCGCCCGCCTCGGCGTCCCGGTCGGCGCGCTCTACAGCTCCACCAAGGGAGCCATGGAGACGCTCACCCGGGCATGGGCCGCCGAGTTCGGGCCCATGGGCGTGCGAGTGAACGCCATCTCGCCGGGTGTGATCCTGCCCCCGGCGCCGGAGGGAAGCGAACCCCATCCGGGCCAGGTCATGATGAACGGGACCCCGGCCGGCGGCGTCGGCACCCCGGACGCCGTCGCGCACGCGGCCGTCTGGCTGGCCAGTGACGAGTCCGCCTTCGTACACGGAACCGTGGTGGACGTCGACGGCGGCCGCACGGGCGCCGCGGTCATCGCCGCGTAGCGCTCACCGCTGCTGGCGGGCAGCATTGGGCGGCGGGCGGGCCGAAGGAGCCGGTGACCGCGTGCGGGCCCTCCCCCAGCACCCGTCGCCGCCGCCCGGATGCCGCACCGAAGGAGGGGATCGACAACGGCGGCTTGAACGATAAAATCGGCCGACTTGGGGGCACGGGGGTCCGAGGACGCGGCCGACCGTCCGCCCCCGTGTACGGTTCATGGTTCGACCGAGACCATCCAGGGAGTGAGCGTGGCACTCGACTCCGGGCGCGGGCGCCCTGCCGCGGGAGGCTCCGCCACGATCTCGGACGTCGCTCAGGCGGCCGGGGTCTCCCGCCAGACGGTGTCCAACGTGCTCAACGCACCCCACCGCGTACGCCCTGTGACCCGCGAGCGGGTGGAGCAGGTCATCGCCGAGCTCGGCTACCACCCGAACCGGGTGGCCCGCTCGCTGCGGGCCAGCTCGCCCGGGATGGTCGGGTACCGGATCCAGCCGGTGTCCACCGAGTCCGTGGCCGCCATCAACGACCGCTTCCTGCACGCGCTCGTCGAGGCGGGTCAGGCCGGGAACCACCATGTGCTGCTGTTCACGGCAGCCGACACGGACGCGGAGAGCGACCACTGCACCGCGCTGTGGCGCACCGGTGCCGTGAGCGGTGTGGTGCTCTACGACATCGAGCCGCACGATCAGCGGCCGGAGCGGCTGATCGCCGCCGGCGTTCCCTTCGCCGCCTTCGGACGCACCACTGCCGGCACCGACCGCTACAGCTGGGTCGACATCGACAACGCGGCCGGAACGGAGGCCGCCGTCGACCATTTGGTGGCGGCGGGCCACCGGCGGATCGGGTTCCTCGGCTGGCCGGAGGGGACGAGCGTCGGCGACGCCAGGGCGCGCGGCTGGCTCGCGGCCATGGACCGGCACGGCCTGCTGGCGCAGAGCCACCGGCTGGACGTACGCGGGCCGGACGCGATGTCGACGGGGACATGTCTCATGGCCGAGCTGCTGGACCGACCGGAGCCGCCGAGTGCGGTCGTCGCGGCGACGGACACGCTGGCGGTGGGCGCGCTCCAGGCCCTGCGTGACCGCGGGCTGCGAGCGGGCGAGGACGTGGCCGTGGTGGGCTTCGACGACACGGCGGCGGCGGCGGCGCTGGGGTTGTCGAGCGTGCGGCAGCCGATCGAGGAGGTGGGCCGCTTGATCATGGCCGAACTTCTCCGTGCTACCAGCGGCCCCTCGGATCTGGACCCCCTCCAGCGCCTCCTGGAGCCGGAGTTGGTGCTGCGGGCCAGCGGGTGACCACGGGGATCAGCGGATCCCGCGGTATCCACTGCACGGTATCCACTGCAGATCGTCGATCCAGCGAGTGGACCTCGAAGCCCACGGCAGGCGGCATTTCGACGACGTCTACCGGGCCGGGGCGGGTGGCCGGGTGGGGATCGTGATCTCGCCCCCGCTCGGCACCCGGTACCGGCGGCCGCAGGACCCGACCGGCAACGGGTCACCCTCTCGCAGCCGGACAGCTGTGGCGTCCGGGCGGATGTCGACGTCGAAGCTCCGCCCCCGCCACCGCAGGCCCTGCAGCGTGATGCCGTCCAGCTCCTGGGGCAGGATCGGCGCCAATTCGACCCGGTCCGGCCGCCACCGTAGCCCCGAGTAGCCGTACAGGAACACCTGAAGGAAGCCGCCGTGGCCGGTGAGGAAGGTGAAGGCGCCTCCCGTACGGCCCTCCGCGAACTGGTCGAAGGGGTCTCGGAGGAACGGCTCGACGCTGCGCCGCGTGTGCTCGAACGCCGCCTTCGCGTCGCCGAGGTGGGCATGGACGATCGAGTGGACCGAGTCCGTCATCGACGGCCCGTTGTCGTGCGTGCGCGCGCGGTAGTACGCCAGGTCGGCCCGCGTGACCTCGTCGGGCTGCGGGTTCTCCCACGGGTAGGCCAGCATCGCGACGTCGGCCTGCTTGATCAGCTGCCCGGCGTACCCGGCGAACTCCGGGTGGACGCCGAGCCGTTCGTCGAAGAGGACGACGAGTCCGTCGGCGACCTCGGCCCACCGCGGGTCGGCCGGTTCGCCGAGCACCGCGGCCGCCTCGGCGGCGAAGCCCAGCGAGGCGCGGGCGGCCACGTTGGTGTAGACGGAGTCGTCGTTCGGCTCGTCGGCGTACTCGTCGGGCGGGATCACGCCGTTGATGTGGTACGAGCCGTCCGTTCCGGCCACCGCGCGGCTCGCCCAGAAGTCCGCCACCCCGCGCAGCACCGGCCAGCCCTTCTCGCGCAGCCACCGCTCGTCGCCCGTGGCCAGCCAGAACTGCCAGAAGGCGAGGGCGACATCGGAGCTGACGTGCTGCTCGTAGCGGCCGAAGGGGGCCCACGCGGGCGTGTCCTCGCCGCCGTGCAGGCCGCTCTCCCAGGGGAACCGCGCGCCCTCCTGGCCGCACTCGGCGGCATAGGCGCGGGCCGCGTCCAGCCGGTCGACCCGGTAGTCGAGCACGCTGCCGGCGATGCGGGGGTGCTGGGCGAGCAGGCTCGGCCAGATCCAGGTCTCGGTGTCCCAGAAGACGTGACCGTTGTAGCCGTCGCTGGAGAGCCCGGCCGGGGACGGCGACCACGGGGAGCCTTCGCGCACGCTGGTGAGCAGGTAGAACTTGGCGGCCCGCACCTGCCGTTGGAGCCGTGCGTCGCCGCGTACGACGATGTCGCCCTCCCATTCGCGTTGCCAGGCACGGAAGTTGTCCCTCGCAAGCCGCCCGTATCCGGCCCGGGCGGCTTCCTCGGCGGCGGTGCGCGCCAGGGCGAGGGGGTTGTCCGCGTCGTGGCCGGTGGCGATGCCCACGTACTTGGTGAAGGTGTACGAGTGGCCCGCGACCACGTCCACGACCACCCGCCGGTCAACCGACCCGTCGTCCTCGGACTCCGTGTACGGGTGGGCCGCCGGGCCCTGCAGCAGGGACACCAGGGCAGCGGGGATGCCGCTGCCCTCGGCGGCCGTCGTCAGCCAGATCCGCCCCTCTCCGGCCCCGGTCCGGGTGTTCCGCACCCGGGTCGCGGCCCGGCCGTCGAGCGCGTCGGTCACTTCGAGCCGCCCGTCCCAGTGTGGCCGCACGGTCACGGCCACCGCGGCGACGTGCGGCCTGGAGCGGTCGGTGAGCACCTCGTAGCGCACGTCGGTGACCCGCCCGGCCGGGGAGGTCCAGCGGGCCTCGGTGCTGATGACGCCGGTCCGCAGGTCGAGGGTCTGCCGGTAGTGCGCGATGCCGCGGGCGGCCGCGGCCGGGGCGGGGCTGCCGACCGCGGCCCAGTCCCCCTCCACCCACTGCTCCCCGCCCACCGGGTGCTCGCTGCTTCGCTCCCAAGCCGGCGGGAGGAAGGCGTCGTTGAACGTTCCGCTGTCGTCGCCGACATCGAGCGTCGACCATGCGGGCAGCCCGGCCTTGCGTGACCACTCCCCCGCGTGCCCGGTGTAGAGGCCGACCACGTGGAACTGGGCAGGGACCGGGGCCTCGGCAAATCCGTTTCCGGCGGCCGGGACGCGGGCGGCCAGGTAGCCGTTGCCGGTGAAGGTGGGGTGGTAGCCGGTGAGTGCGGCGAGGGGGTGGTCCCCCCGGCGGGAAGCCGGGGAAGGGTCGTCGGTGGTCAGCACCCACGCGTCGGGGGAGGCTGCCCTGCTCGGGTTCGTCACTTACTTCAGGCCTCCCGCGGTGAGTCCGTCGACGATCCGGCGCTGGAAGAACAGCACCGCCACGACCAGCGGGAGCGTCACGACGACACCGGCCGCCATCTGCGTACCGAACGGCTGGTCGTACTTGTACTGGCCGGTGAAGAGGGAGACGATCACGTTCGCTGTCATCATCTGCCGGTCGTTCACGACGCTGACGGCAATGAGGAATTCGTTCCAGGCGCAGATGAAGACCAGGATCGCCGTGGTGAAGATGCCGGGCGCGGCGAGCGGGAGCACGACCTTGCGGAACGCCTGCGCGGGGGTGCAACCGTCGACCTGCGCGGCCTTCTCCAGCTCGGCCGGCATCTGGCGGAAGAACGCGGTGAGATTCCACACGGCCAGCGGCAGAGCGAAACTCATGCTGGGCACGATCATCGCCTGATAGGTGTTGATCCAGCCCGCGTCCGTGAAGAGCCGGAGCAGCGGTACCACCAGAGTGATCGGCGGGAACATGGACGCGGCGATGATCAGGGTGAGGATCAGGGTCTTGCCGCGGAAGTGGAGCCGCGCAAGCGCGTAGCCGGCGAAGATCGCGACGACAAGGGTGAGAGCGGTGGTGACCCCGGCGACGACGAGGCTGTTGAGCAGCGCGCGGCCGAAGCCGTTGCGCGCGTCGAAGGCCGCCGCGTAGTTGTCGAACGAGACCGGCCCCGGGAGCGGGGAGTTGGAGAACTGGTCGGAGGGCCTGCGCAGGCTGGAGACCACCATCCAGTAGAAGGGTACGAGACAGTAGACGACGATGGCGGCGATGCCGATCCGGCGGGCCAGGGAACCGGTGCGGAATCGGCCGATGGTCGTGATCGTGGTCGGGGTCGTGCTCATTGCGAACTCCTCGTGCCCCGGCCGATCAGGTCGGCGCCGAACAGCTTGACGAACGCGAAGGCGACCGCCGCGATGTAGAGGAACAGCACGGTGGCGTAGGCGGCCGCGGTGCCGAACCGCAGGTTGCTCATTTCCTCGAAGGCGACCATCGACAGGGTCTCGACGGAGTGCTTGCGCGGGCCGACGAGCACGTACACCAGGTCGAACATACGCAGGACGTCCAGGAGCCGGAACAGCACCGCGACCACCAGCGCCGGGCGGACCAGCGGCAGCGTGATCCGCCAGAAGGCACGCCACGGCGAGGCCCCGTCCACCCTGGCCGCCTCGTAGAGCTCGCCCGGGATGATCTGGAGCCCGGCGAGGACGAGGAGCCCGATGAACGGCGCGGTCTTCCACGTGTCGGCGATCACCACGGAGAGCCAGGCCTGGAAACCCTCGCTGCTCCACAGCACCTTGGCGCCCAGCAGCTCGTTGGCGACGCCCTGGCTGTTGAAGATCCACTTCCAGAGCAGGCCCGAGATCGCCGTGGGGATCGCCCAGGGCACCAGGATCGCGGCACGTACCAACGCCCGTCCGCGGAAGGCACGGTGCATCACCAGCGCCATCGCGACGCCGATCAGCACCTCGATGGCGACCGAGACGAGGGCGAAGGAGGTGGTGTTCCACCAGGGCCGCAGGAAGCGGTCCCCGGTGAACACGGCTTCGTAATTGTCCAGACCGTAGGAGGTGGTGGTCACCTTGAAGCCGGTCTGGGAGTCGATGGATTCGCTGGAGACGACGAACGACAGCCGGAAGGCCGCGAGCACCGGGTAGCCGACGACCAGGCCGAGCACGAGCAGGGTGGGAGAAAGCAGGGCGGCGGCCAGCCTGCCGGTCCCGGCCCTGCGCGAGGTGCGCGGGGGCCGGGACCCGGTGTCGCGGCGGGCCCTTCCCTGGGAGATGACGGACACCAGGAGACCTCTTCCGCCGGCTTACTTCTTCTCGGCGATCGCCGCGGACAAGTCCCGCTGCATGTCGGCGAGTGCGGCGTCGACCGACTTCGATCCGCTCAGCGCCGCTGCCGCGCCCTCCTGGATGGCGGCGGTGGCGTCGCCGTACTGCACGACCACGGGCCGGGGCACGGCACTGCTCAGGGACGCCTTGAGGGTGGCCAGGTAGGGGAACTGCCGGCGCAGGGCGGGGTCGTCGTACAGGCCGGCGTACGGCGGGGCGGCCGAGGTGACCTTCAGGTTGGTGCGGGCGTTGGCCTCGCTGGAGAAGAACTTGATGAACTCGAGCGCGGTGGCCTTGTTCTTGGCGAACTTGCTCACCGCCAGGTCGAGTCCGCCGAGGGAGGACTTGCCCGGGCCGTCCAGGCCGGGCAGCGGCGCCACCCCGAACTTTCCGGCGACCTTGCTGGAGCCGTCCTCGGCGTCGGCCAGTGCCCACTGGTACGGCCATTGCCGGTGGAAGAGCAGCTTGCCCGCCTGGAAGGCGCGGCGGCCGTCCTCCTCCTGGTAGGTCGAGGACTCCTTGGGGAAGGTGCCGTCCTTGAAGCCGTCGGCGAGGAACTGCAGGCCCTTCTTGGCCTCTTCGGTGTCGACGGTGGCGTTGCCCTCGGCGTCGACGACGGTGCCGCCCGCCGAGGCCACGGCCTCGGAGAAGTTGACGGTCAGGCCCTCGTACTTGTCGAATTGGCCCGCGTAGCAGTCGACACCCCTGCCCTCGGGCAGCTCGGCGACGTCGGCGCAGGCGTCCTTCATCTCGTCCCAGGTGGTGGGCGGCTGCACGCCCGCCTTGTCCAGCAGGTCCTTGCGGTAGAAAAGGAGGCCCGCGTTGGTGTTGAACGGGATGGCGTACTGCTTGCCGAAGTACTCGCCGGTCTTGACGACGGCGGGGAGCATCTTGTCGAGCGGGAACTCCTTGGCGGGCAGTGCGTCGATCCACTGGTTGGCTGCGAACTCGGCGACCCAGATGGGGTCCAGGTTGAGCACGGTGTAGGCGTCCGACTCGGTCTGCGCGTTCTGGATGAACTGCTGCCGCTGTTGGTCCGCGCTCTCGGGCAGCTCGACGAGGGTGACCTTCTCGTCCGGGTGCTCGCTGTTCCAGCGGTCGAGCTGGCCCTGGATGGTGCCGGTCGTGTCCTTGCCGGTGGCGAGGGTGATCGGGCCGCGCCCGGAGAACTCCCCCGGGCTGCCGGCCGACGGCTCGGAGGAGTCCCCGCCGCACCCGGCGAGAGTGGCGGCGAGCAATGCGGCGGAAGCCGCGACGGCCCAGGCGGACCGCCGCCTCACCGTCCCCGCCTTGGTGGCGGCCGGGATGCCGGCCTCTCTGCGGCTCATCTGCGACGAACTCACCGTGCTCCTCCTCGCGATCCTGCGCATGCCTCCGAACGGCCCCGCGGCAGGCGCCCCGCCCCCGCGGTCCGCCACCGGGCCGATTTGATCGTTCAACATGCGCCCCGCGAAGCGTCGCGTCAACCCTTGGGAGCCAAGGTGATTGGATCGTTCATATCGCGCGACCGGTCCGCATCCGGAAGCTCCCGCCGCGCGGCACGCGTAGGGCACTTCCCTGCCGGAGAGCTACGCCCATCGACGAGCGGTGCCGCCCGGGTTGACGCCGGCCGCGGACAGGCACGGTGACCTTGCGGCGGGGGCTGCGGCGCGGTGGGCCGAGCCCGTACTCGTACTCGATGAAGTCGTCCTCGAAGACCTCGTCGTCGAGCTCATCGTCGGCCCATTTGCGCTCGATCTCAACCCAGTTACCGCTTCGACCGTCAATCCGAAGCGGCGCGGTAATTCTGCCGGTGTTACTGAGACCGCCGCGGAAACGCTCGCCGTCGCCCGTCTTGACCAGTCCGGTGATCTCGCAGTGGCCGTTCTTGAACGACTCCGGGACAGGGTCGGCGGGAACGACGGCCACGTTCTCGTAGGCTGCGTGGAGGAATTCGCGATAGCTGCGCCGGACGTTGCACTCGGGATCGGACAGCCACTTGATCAGAATTTCGGGCTGGACGGTCAGTCCCGCTCGTTCGAGGGCCTCGTAGCCTCGCTGGGTTTTGGTGAGCCGGCTGAGCTGGGCGTGCCAGTGCTTTGCATGGTAGGTGGAAAGGCGTCGCAGGGGCTGAACGCCGTGGTCGCGGAGCAACTGGTTGAGGGCTGCGCCGAGAGAGTTTTCCGTGCCTGTGACCATCAGCTCTGCGGATCAAGCCCAACTCCCCCACCGAACCGAAACAGCTCAACTTCCGCGCTGGACACGGCCATCAGCACCGATCCGCCTCATAGTATGAGCCGTTGCACCTGCAATGCCACCGAGTGGCCGATGCGGCACTCCGCCTGGCCGATAAACCTGCGGCGGCGGTCATCGCCCATGTGGCCCAGGATATGCCTCCGATCGGGTGACATGATCGCGTGGGGCATGAGATCGCAGGCCATAGTGGGGCAGAAAGTCATTGCAAGTATGCGCTGATCCAGTTGGCTGGACCGGAATCGGGTCAGCACGCAGATCGAGAACAACCAGGAGCCACAGCGTGCCCAAGCATTCCGAGTCCCCACCCAGCACCTCGCCGGTGGATTTCTATGAGAACGAGGTGCCGGTCCAGCGCAGGCGGCCGGGGAACGTGGTGGTGAAGTGGCTGACCACCACCGATCACAAGACCATCGGCACCCTGTACATCAGCACAGCTTTCGGCTTCTTCGCCTTCGGCGGGATCCTGGCGCTGTTCATCCGCGCCGAACTGGCGCGCCCGGGCCTGCAGATCATGTCGAACGAGCAGTACAACCAGGCGTTCACGATGCACGGCCTGATCATGCTGCTGATGTTCGCGACGCCGCTGTTCGCCGGCTTCACGAACTGGATCATGCCGCTGCAGATCGGCGCCCCGGACGTGGCGTTCCCACGGCTGAACATGTTCGCCTACTGGCTCTACCTCTTCGGCTCGCTGATCGCGGTGGCCGGCTTCCTGACGCCGAACGGCGCCGCGGACTTCGGCTGGTTCATGTACACCCCGCTCTCGGACGCCGAGCACTCGACCAATGTCGGCGCGGACATGGCCATCATGGGCCTGGCGTTCTCCGGCTTCGGCACGATCCTGGGTGCGGTCAACTTCATCACCACGATCATCTGCATGCGCGCACCCGGCATGACGATGTTCCGCATGTCGATCTTCTGCTGGAACGCGCTGCTGACCAGTGTCCTGGTCCTGCTGGCCTTCCCGGTCCTGGCCGCGGCCCTGTTCGCGCTGGAGGCGGACCGCAAGTTCGGCTCGCACGTCTTCGACGCGGCCAACGGCGGATCGCTGCTCTGGCAGCACCTCTTCTGGTTCTTCGGCCATCCAGAGGTGTACATCATCGCGCTGCCGTTCTTCGGCATCATCAGTGAGATCATCCCGGTCTTCTCCCGCAAGCCGATGTTCGGCTACACGGGTCTGATCGCGGCGACCATCGCGATCACGGGTCTGTCCGTGACGGTGTGGGCCCACCACATGTTCGTCACCGGCGGTGTGCTCCTGCCGTTCTTCGCCTTCATGAGCTTCCTCATCGCCGTCCCGACCGGCGTGAAGTTCTTCAACTGGATCGGCACGATGTGGAAGGGCTCGCTGTCCTTCGAGACACCGATGCTCTGGGCGACCGGCTTCCTGGTGACGTTCCTCTTCGGTGGTCTGACCGGTGTCATCCTGGCCTCGCCGCCGCTGGACTTCCACGTCTCCGACTCCTACTTCGTCGTCGCGCACTTCCACTACGTCGTCTTCGGCACCGTGGTCTTCGCGATGTTCGCCGGATTCCACTACTGGTGGCCGAAGTTCTCCGGCCGACTGCTGGACGAGCGGCTCGGCAAGATCACCTTCTGGACGCTGTTCATCGGCTTCCACGGCACGTTCCTGGTCCAGCACTGGCTGGCTGCCGAGGGCATGCCGCGCCGGTACGCCGACTACCTGGCCGCCGACGGCTTCACCGCCCTGAACACGATCTCGACGATCGCCTCGTTCGTGCTGGGTCTGTCGGTCCTGCCGTTCCTCTACAACGTGTGGAAGACGGCCAGGTACGGCAAGCCGGTCGGCGTCGACGACCCCTGGGGCTACGGCCGCTCCCTGGAGTGGGCGACCTCCTGCCCGCCGCCGCGCCACAACTTCACGACGCTGCCGCGGATCCGCAGCGAATCCCCGGCGTTCGACCTGCACCACCCCGACATCGCCCAACTCGAGCACACCGGCGTGGGTGCGCGGAGCGAGAGCGGCCCGGGGAAGGAACTGCGGTGAACTGTCCGCCCCCTGACGATCACGTCCGGGGCGGGCTGCGCCGGCTCGACGGCTACCTCTACTGGCAGGCCCAACTGGCCGAAGCGCGCAGAGAAGCCACGGCTTTCTGCGACAGGCTGCCCTGGCTCACCACCGACGAGCGCCGCGCTCTCGAAGAGGAGTACGCCCGCGCCCACATGGACATGACCAAGGCCGCCCTCCGCCGCATCGCCGACCGGTGCATCGAACTGCGCGCCGAATACGAGGCCCGCTACCAGCACCTGCGCCGGCGGACCGTCGCACTCACCCTCGGCGCGACGTCCTGCATCCTCACAGGGTGGGAACTCCTACGTCACTGACCAGCCGGGGCTGTGACCACAACGCTCCAGCGTGATCTTCAACATGTCCGACAGATGCGCTCGAACGGCACCTCCACCGGTTGCGGGCGAGTATGCCGACCGGTAACTGCTTGCCATTGTCCGGCAGCACCTCGAGGGGACCCCATAGCGGCGCATTGGCGCGGTGAACGCCGAGCACACCGCGCGGGCACCAGGCACCGCGACCACGGAGGCGATCACCACGAGCCGGTGGTGATCGTTGATGCCGGGTGACCGCCTTGCACTCTCGCCCGTGAGCCGGCGGCACTCCGCCAACCAGGTCCAGCTGCACAAGTGCATGCGACGTCTACGTCGAACTACAGGAAGGCCCTCGTACCCCACCGTAATGCGCCCTGACCGAGACCGGTCGCCTGCGGCTGATCCGTCATGTGGTCGAGGACGACGGGACCCTGCATCGGCCTGGCGAACGCTTCAAGGTCTCGCCGACCACGGCCCAGCGCTGGGCCGACCGCTCCAGCCGTTTGCGCACCAGCCCGCACCGGATGCCCACCCGCACCGAACGCCGCAACGCCCACACCGGCCGACTCGTCGTGCGCTCACTGAGCGCCTACGATCACTGACGCCGTGAATCGATGATCTGGGTGTCAGTCGCACGTCTATGGGGGTCTCAGCCGACTGGTCAGTGGATTTATGACTCGTCCGGTCGTTTGCCGGGTGTGTGAGCGGTCAGCCGATTCTTGGCCACCTGCTGACGCACGGATTCCGCCTCTGCGTACACGAGGGCAAGGTCGGTCGGCTGGGCGACCTGTCGCTCGGCATCGGTGACAACGATGCGGGCTTGTTCTTCGATCGCCGTGCACCGCTCGGCACCGTCAGCGACCGCGGCGGCGCAGTTGTGCAACAGCCGAAGCAGCGCATGGACGACGGTCGGTTCGCGAGCCCCGTAGCGTCGGATGAGCCCGCACATCACGGCGAGGTATTCCGGAAACCGCCGCCCGGGAATGATCACGACGGCGCCGCTGTCGTCTCGAACGACGTGGTTTCCCAGTGGGCGCTGCGCCAGCTCGTAAAAAATCACGGACAGGTGATCGATGGCCTGAACCGCTGTGTACGGATCGTTGACCGCCGGCGACAGCGCCTTACATGCGACGTCGACCAGTTGCCGTATGCCGAACGCGGCGTCCTGTTCCAGGGTGCGCTCGAATCCGACACGGACCCCGGCGTCCATCGCTCGCGAGAACCTCTGAGGGTCGGGAGCGGGATCGCTCGGTGAGCCACGCCAGATCCACGCCAGCGTCGTTCCCGCGACGACGTGTTCGCCGACCCGGGGCCGCAGCCGCAGACAGACCTCGTGCTCGGCCGCGACAGGCAGCAGCAGGTGAGGACACACCACCTGCACGTACCCGGACCGCTGGGCGGCGATGGGCACGGCCCACTCGGGTACTTCCACGAGCTCCTCGCCGCCGGCGAATACCCCGTCGCGGACCACCTGGACGGTGTTGCGCTCCACCCTGCTCATGATCGCGTCGACCTGGATGGAGTGCAGGAGATGGTCGGCGAAGAACACCAACAGGCCGAGGCTGACGAAGAGCAGTACGATCGCGCCGCTCACCGCGAGCCGGGGAAAGCTGGCGGAGCGGCCCCCTCCCGAGACGCCGACCGTGTACAGACCAGCCGCGCTGTAGGCGAAGGTCGCCACGAAGACACTGAGCACGACCTGGTTGGGCCGATCGCGAAGAAAGTTGCGCAGCAGCCGGGGCGAGAACTGGGTGGACGACAACTGCAGCGCGACCACGGTCAGGCCCAGCAGCAGCGCGATGACCGTGACCATCGTCCCGGCGATCCCGATCAGCAACGTCCGGGCATCGTCTGCGGTCCCCTGGAATGCCAGCGGCGATCCGGAACCGGTCTTGACCAGGGACAGCAGTGACCCAGCGACCAGTGCGCCCAGCACGGACAGCATGGGAAGCACCCACAGCGACCCGCGAACGTACTCCGCCAGCGCATCACGTCGGATCATGTTCGACTCCCGCACGTCGATACGTGGCCAACCTGGGCCGACACGGGGCACGTCTCCCCGTGCGGCGCAGCCAACGCTGACCACGGCCCGGCATGGCCCAGTATCCGATGAGTTCGTGGACTGTCCAAGTGATCGCGCCCGGAAGGCCGGCCAGCAGCGCCCACCGGCCGGCTCCGCGCTTCGCGGGACCAGGCCGGTCGGGTTTTACGGCTGCCGTCAGCCCTGGCGGGCCTTCAAGCGCGGGTTCTTCTTGTTGACGACGAAGACCACGCCCCGCCGCCGGACCACCTGGGCCCCCGGTTTGGACTTCAGCGAGCGCAAGGACTTGCGCACCTTCATGGCTCCGCTCCTTTCCTTGTGCGGATACGGGCTCACGGTCAGCGCTGGGCTGCCGCCGTACGGCCGTAGCGGCGCTCAAAGCGTTCCACCCGGCCGGCGGTGTCCACGACCCGCGAGGCCCCGGTGTAGAACGGGTGGCTCGCCGAGGAGATCTCGACATCGACCAGCGGGTAGGTGTTGCCGTCCTCCCACTCGATCGTCCCTGCCGAGGTGGCCGTGGAGCGGGTCAGAAACGCGATGTCTGCGGCGCGGTCACGGAAGACGACCGCACGGGATTCGGGATGGATGCCAGACCTCATGGGGATTGTTTCCCTTCTCATGGTGTCGTCCGCCCGGGGCGGAGGCGTGGTTCAGCGTTCCTCGCGGAAGGGGACGTGCGCCCCGGCCACCGGGTCGTACTTGCGCAGGACCAGCCGGTCGGGGTCGTTGCCGCGGTTCTTGCGCGTCACGTAAGTGATGCCGGTCCCCGCCGTCGACCTCAGCGTCACGACGGGACGCACGGTGTTGCGTGCCATGGGGTCCTCCTTTCGCCCCGGCATTGACTGGTGCATGCCAGGACCTGTGCGCTGGAACAACGGCTCCTGCCGGCGCATTCCCGGGCGCCGGCAGAGCGTCCGGCGTGGAGGAGTCCGGTCAGGGCGATGCCCATCCAGGCAGTGAGGTGGACGAAGGCGACCGTCGTGGAAACAGCGGGCCAGAGAATGCCGACGACGCCGCCGGCAGCCAGGTTGTCACGGACTGGACGGTGGCGAGCATCCCGAAGGCTGAGCCACGCGACTCCTTGAGGACGAGGGCCGGGCCGTCTTCGACCGCGCCGATTCCGACGCCTGCCAGGAGGCACGGGAGCGCGAGCAGGGCGGTCGTTTCGAGGGTGAACAGCCCATGGGCGAGGGCGAACACGGCAACGCCCCCGGCCAGCATCAGCTGGTCAGAGATCGGTCACGAGCAGCCGGTAACCGACGTCGATGGTTTCGAGCGTAAGCAGCTCGGCGTGACGGGTTTGCCAGCGGCCGGTCGTCAGGTCGTCCGCCAGCCGGGTCAGGCCGGCCGCGATGGCGTCTTCGCCGGTCTGGGCCAGCATGGAGATCCCCGCACGCACCTGCCGGTCGAGGTAGGCGTGGGGGCGGCGCCAGTATGCGGCGCCGAATCCGTCCGTGCAGTCGTGAGGGACGCGGACCGGTTCCTGACGCGCACCACCGAGCAGGTCGACCAGCTGGTCAGTGGAGACGGTGCGGGTCTCATCAAAGGCGGACGCCTCCGGGAGGTACTCCCGTACGAGCCAGAACTGCTCGCGGAAGATGTGCTGTTCCCACGTCAGGATGACGATGCGGCGCCGGGCAACCCTGCGCAGTTCTCTGATTCCGGCCGCCAGGTCGGACCAGTGGTGGATGGTCAGCAGTGCCATGACGGCGTCGGCGGCGTTGTCACGCAGCGGGAGGTCTTCTGCGACCGCCTGCACGGCGGGCGCGGATCCCGGCGGGCGCTGGGCAAGCATGACCCGGCTGGGTTCGACCGCGAGGACCGTCTGCGGCGGTTCGTAAGAGCCGGTGCCCGCTCCGACGTTGATCACGTCGGTGACGTTTCCGAGCGCAGCGTGGATCTGCGCGGCGATCCGCCGATCAGGCTGTCGTGTCCGGGCATACGTTGCGCCGAGCATGTCGTAGGTGGCCATGCCGGTCAGTATGCGCGGCGGGCACGGTCCCGGGCTTCGCCTTTGGGAAGTCGCGTCTCCCTCACATGCCACACCGTCCCGGGCCCCGCCTGGCGACAGCACTCGCACTCGCGATACCTCCGAGGACAGCAGATGATGCAGTCGGCCGTGCGCGGCGTGGAGCAGTTCTTTGTGGACGACCGGATGGCGCGCAGGCGCGCACGACGGGCGAGGAGCTGCCTGGATGCGGAATCATGAAGTATGCGCCCGGATGACTGGCACATCACCGAAGACCTCGACGAGTTTCTCGCCCGTGCCGGAGACTTCCTGCGCGCGCGCCCGGCTCTGCACACCATGCAGCTGACGGTGACCGAGACACTGCGAACACGCGGGGCGGACGCGTACGGCGCCGAAGCCCCCGTCTTCGGCCGCCTGGAGCGAGCGGGCGAGGTCTGTGCCACCTTCTTCTTCCGCATCCCACCCGGCCGCCTGAACCTCACCCCCCTTACCCCCGAGCATGCCGACACGCTCGCCGCCCGCCTGGCCGGCCTCGGCCACTCCCTCCCCGGCGTCAGCGCGGAGCACGACACCGCCACCGCTTTCGCCGAGGCCTGGCAGCGGCACACAGACGCAACGCCGACACTCCGCGAGCGGCACCGCCTGTACCGCCTCGGCACGCTCACCCCGCCGGAGCCGCTCCCAGAGGGCCGGGGCCGACTCGCGGGCGAGCAGGACCGCAGGCAACTCAGGTGCTGGTTCCGCGAGTTCGCCGCCGCCATCGGAGAAATCCCCTCCGCAGACGCCGACGCCTTGGCCGACACACGCTTCGCCGACAGACGCGTCACCCTCTGGGAGACCCCGGACGGCACTCCCGTCTCCATGGCGGGCGTGACCGAGATGAGCGCCGGCCAGATCCGGGTGGCCCCCGTCTACACCCCGGCCCACCTACGCGGTCGCGGCTACGCCAGCGCTGTGACCGTCGAGGTGAGCCGGGCCGCACTGGCCGCAGGCGCGACGGAGGTCGTGCTGTTCGCGGACTTGGCCAACCCCACCAGCAACAGCCTCTACCAGCGAATCGGGTATCTCCCGGTCACCGACTTCGCCGTGTACGACTTCTCGTGTGACGCGCCGGAAGTCAGGTAAGAACTCTGGAGCGTTCCGCGACGGGCACAGCGAACACACGGGCCTCCCGGTCAGAGCCGAGGACGTCGAGCGCCTGGCCCCGCCTACCCGCGGTAGGTTTCCAGCAGCCGCAGCCAGACTTCGCTGATCGTCGGAAAGGCGGGGACGGCGTGCCAGAGCCGTTCGACGGGCACCTCGCTGGTGACCGCGATGGTTGCCGAGTGCAGCAGCTCTGCGACCCCGGGGCCGACGAAGGTGACCCCGGCCACGGTGCCGCGGTCGAGGTCGACCAGCATACGAGCCTTACCGCGATATCCCTTCGCGTACTGGACCGCGCCGGCGACGCGGCCGATGTCGTAGTCCACCACCCTGATCCGGCGCCCGGTGCGCTCGGCTTCCCGCGTGGTCAGGCCGACTGACGCAACTTCCGGATCGGTGAACACCACTTGCGGTACAGCGACACTGTCAGCGGTCGGGGCGTGCGGGCCCCAGCGGCTGTCGTCCACCGGTTCCCCGTGGGCACGGGCTCCGATCACGGCGCCCGCGATGCGGGCCTGGTACTTGCCTTGATGGGTCATCAGGACGCGGTGGTTGACATCGCCGACCGCGTAGAGCCATCCGTCGTCGATGGCGCTGACCCGGAAGGTGTCGTCGACGGTCAGCCAGTCGCCTGGCGTGAGGCCGATGGTCTCCAGGCCGATGTCGTCGGTGCGCGGGGTTCGTCCGGTCGCGAACAGGATCTCGTCGGCGGCCAGTTGCTCGCCGTCTGCCAGGGTGAGGCGTACCTCTCCGTCGGCGCCTTCCTCCCGCGTCACGGACGTGACGGAGGCCCCGAACCGCACATCGACGCCGGCCTCACGCAATGCGTCCGCGACCATCTCCCCGGCGAACGGCTCCATCCGCGTCAGCAATCCGCGGCTGCCTCGGACCAGCATGGTCACCTGGGCGCCGAGCGCGCGCCAGGCAGTGGCCATTTCGACGGCCACCACTCCACCGCCGACCACGGCGAGACGACCAGGTACCCGGTCGGCGCCGGTCGCCTCACGATTGGTCCAGGGGCGAATCTCGTCCAGTTGGGGAAGGTCCGGCAGTGCCGTGCCGGTGCCGGTGCAGACGGCGACCGCGTGGCGGGCGGTGAGCCGTACCGTGTCGCCGTCGGGGGTGCTCACCACGACCTGGCGGGGGCCGTCGAGGCGGCCCTGGCCGCGTACGAGGTGGACGGAGACCGAGTTCAGCCAGTCGACCTGGTCGTCGTCCTGCCAGTGGTGCACGATGTCGTCGCGGTGTGCGAGGACCGCGGCCACGTCCAGTGGTCCGGCGACCGCCTGTTTCAGCCCCGGCACACGGCGTGCGTCGGCGCGTGTCAGCACCGGCCGCAGCAGTGCCTTGCTGGGCTCGCATGCCCAGAACGAACACTCGCCGCCGATCAGCTCGCTCTCCACGATGATGGTACTGAGCCCCGCAGCGCTGGTCCTGTCGGCCACGTTCTCGCCGACGGGGCCGGCGCCGATGACGACGACGTCGTAGGTGCGGAGGGTGTCGCTCATTGCTGCTCCTGTGTCTCTCGGGCTTCGCGGGCTTACGTCCTGGGGGAGGTCGCGCGTAGTGGTCCGGATTCGCCTCTGCGCGGCCGGCGGTGTACGGCAGTTGCGGTGGGCCTGGGGGACTGGTGGCTGCCGGACCGGGGAGGGCTACGGCTGCACCTGAGGGGGATAGGGCAGATCGACGTCTGGTCACGGGCCGGGAAGCCGGGTCGTTTTCAGGTCCATTTTCGTCATCACTCTCAGTGAAACCGCGAGTCACAGTGATGATGCCTGATGTGTCTCAAGGCAGGGCGACGCCGCGCTCCGCTCCGGGCAAAGACCGGCCCATGGAGGCTCGCGGCCGGCGGAGGGACCCGCCGGTGCTCACGCCGGCTGAGTGGCGTGGTCACCACGCCTCCCCACGCCTCTACCTCCTCACTGCTGCGGCCGTACGGTCCGGGTGCGGCTGAAAGGCGTTCCGCCGGATGCCCCCTACGTCTGTTTGAGCGGTGGACGGACACGGTACGGACAGCTCCACCGCTCACACGCAAGGACAGTTCTCATGGACCTGAAGCTCGAAGTCATTGTGCTGCCCGTCTCCGACACCGACCGGGCCAAGGCCTTCTACGAGAAGCTGGGATTCCGCCTGGACCTCGACACGGGGGCCGGTGGCGACTTCCGGGGCGTGCACTTCACGCCACCCGGCTCCGGGTGCTCGATCATGTTCGGCGAGGGGATGACCTCCGTCGCCCCCGGCTCGGTACAGGGGCTGTACCTCATCGTCTCCGACATCGAGGCGGCCCGCGCGGAGCTGGTCGACCGGGGTATCGATGTGAGCGACATTTTCCACGATGCCGGCGGAGTGCTGTTCCACGGCCACGAGGGCGGAGACGTCACCCATCGGCTGGCGGGCCAGGAGCGCTTGCCCGGCCGGCATCCCGAGGGCGCCTCCTACTCCTCCTTCGCCACCTTCAGCGACCCGGACCGCAACGGCTGGGTCCTGCAGGAGATCACAGAGCGATTCCCCGGCCGCTGAGGGCGCGTCACCGAGCGAACAAGGCCCCGCTGCAGGTGAAGGGCCGGGGCCCTGGGCTCGGCGTGTCGCAGCGCCATTTCGCCCAGGCGTGAAGTGATACCCACGATCTGGGCCCCCGGCGGCAGGGATGAGAGAAGCCCCGGCCGACGACGCCGAGTCGCCAGGCGGGGCTGCATGGAGCCCGGGCGCGGCGGAGGGCGGACGCGCACAGCACTGCGCAGCCCCGACCACGGCTGCCCCGCGTCGGCGAGGCCGCGCCCCAGGACCCCAAGGCCCCGCACAGCGTTCTCAGCGCGCAGTCGCTGAAGTTCTTCCGTGAACTGCGGTGGGGTGGTCAACGAGGCGGTGAGTTCGATGGAGTGCCGCTTTCCGACGCGAAATTCGGCCTTGGGGCCGACGAGCAGCAGGCATCCGTCGGAGGAGGAAGTCCTCTTCGGTGAGGAAGCACAGGATGGGGCGGCGGATCGATCGAACTGGGCGAGGCCGTTCCGTTGGACCACCAACGTGTATTGAATCGCCGAGAGTTGTGACGGCACGCTCAAGGTCAACGGAAGCGCGGCCACATGGCCCGTTGGCGTGCCGACGGTCCCCTAACACGCCCGGCAGGAGCGTCACCTGGAGCACATGACACAACTCGACGGGAACAATCGGCTTCACTCATCCGTATTATCGCTGTTCAAGACGCCGGGCAGCAGGTGCGGCCCTTTACCGCACCGTCAGACGAACCTGCGCGTGTACGGCGTGGGTTCTGCGACTCGTCAGCGGGCCCCGTGCCAACTCGTCGGCCGGTCAACCGGCAGAAAGGTCAGCATCATGTCCGAGAACACCGCCGCCAGTGACCTGGCAGCGCAGTACGCCGCCCAGGTGAGCAGTGACCTGGAACGCAACCTCAAGGAGCAGGAGCGTATCGGTACGGAAATCGCCGTCCTGCAGGATCAGTTGACCACGTTGCAGCGTGACCACACCGTGCTGGTCAGCATGCAGCAGGCACTCGGCATCACCCCCTCCCCCGCCCAGGCCCCCCAGCCCGCCCGGCCTGCCCCCACGCCCACGGCTGCGGTGCCCGCCCCCCGGAAGAAGACCGACTCCGGCGCGGGCAACGCGACACGAGGGAAGAAGGCCACCGCCACCTCCGGCCGGGCGAAGGCCGGCAAGCCGGCCACGGGCACGGCGGGCAAGGCCCCAGTCACGGCCGTGAAGCAGGCGCAGCCGACGCTGATCGACCTGGTGCGCGGCCATCTCGGTGAGCAGAGGGAACCGCGCTCCGCCGCGGAGATCGCCACCGCGCTCGGCCAGGCCCATCCCGAACGGCGCATCAAAGCCACCGTCGTGCGCACCACGTTGGAGAACCTGGTCGCCAAGGGCTACGCCCAGCGCAGCAAGCAGGGCGCCTCCGTCTTCTACACCGCCTCCGACACACCCGACCAGACCTCCAAGGACCCGTCCGGCAAGCAGTCCGCGGACCGGCCTGAGGCACAGCCCGATCACGGTGCATGAGGCGTGGGGGTTGTGCGGCGCACCCGAGCGTTGGTGCGCCACGGCCGTGCAGGGTGTGCGGGGTACCGCTGGTGGTCGTCGGGCATCCCGGAGACAGCCCCTGCGGCGGACGCTGGGCCGACCGGGATTCCGCACGGCCGCATCGACACGGGCCCTCGACCCGGGCAACGCTGTAGGGGCACTGCAGACCCCCTTGGGCCAGCCGGTCGGGCAGTCACCGTCGAGTTCGGCGACCCAGGCCCTGTCGCGGATCTCGCCGTCCGGCTCGACGGCTGGCCTCCAGGCCGATGCCGGGATCTTCAGAACGGCCTGGTGGATGGCATCGGTGATGGTCATACCGACCGAGTAGGTCAGCCACCGGCCACGGGCGGACAGCCCGTCGACGAACTCGTGGATCCCCGCCCGAGTCGGTACGGATGGGCGTCCGCCGTCCCCGTCGGTACTTCTTCGGCAGCTCCTTCAGGGCGAGCCGGGAGGCTTCGATATGGTCCGCGGCGGTATTGCTGCCCGCGTTCCCGGGCCTGAGCAGGGCGGCAACCGGCTTCCCGGATCCGCCCCGGCCGTGGTCGACGAACCCCGTCAGCGGATGGTGGCCGAAGGTCTTCTTCCAGGTCGCGGCCGCATCCTGCTTCTCGGAATGCGCGATCACGAGCACTCCGTCCAGGTCCACGACCACCTGCCCGGCCGCGTCCGGTGCAGCGTCACCGGCCAACATCCATACATCTTCACGGACTTGAGTGCGAGCCTGCCGCAGCGCGGTCAGCGCACGCTTCCCGCCCGCTGCCGGCGTGTCGACCAGCCGGGACACCGTCGGATCGGAGGCCACCGGCCCGAACACGGCCGGTTCCGCCCGCAGCATGCCAACGTCGGCCAGGCAGTCCCCGCCCAGCGCGACCGCGAGGGCGACGTCCAGGAGGACCTTCCCCGGGTCGTGGACGGCCCGCTGTTTGCGCCACGGGGCGAGCGCGGCGGATATCGCCTGGTCAAGGCCGGTCTTGCGGATCGTTTCCACCAGCAGCACGGACCCGGCCTGGGAGACCACCCCGCGGCTGCCGCCCTCGACACGGACATGCGGGTACGACCCGATACGCTTCTTCACCTGGGAAGTGCTTCTTTCCTCGCAGCCAACAGGACCCTCAGCAAGTCCTATCGTTGCAGGTCAGGAGCACTTCCCGCGTTTTCGATCAAGCATCGGACAGTCCGCTTCGTGAAAGCGCGAGGTTAGCTTGTCAGTCCCCTTGACCAGCGAGGCTATTACTGCATGAGCAGGAGTTGACCGAAGGCTCGCTCCAGGCGGGGCACGGTCGGCGCCACAGGGATCTGCAGCAGTGCGGAGGGCAGCATCAGCAGGCCCGCGGCGGTGATGCTGAAGCCGAATCCACGTGTGGCGCCTTCTGCCCGTGGGCGGGCAGTTGGGCGAGCGGGGGCGCGAGAAGGAAGAAGATCAGTGCCGCGGCGTGGAAGAGCGCGGCGGCCGAGTGAGTCAGCAGCATCGACCGCTGGAGGAGGACACTCGGTTCGAGCAGCGGGCGCCGAGTGCGCTGTTCGGCCACGCCGGGGCGGCCAGGAAAACGGCCGCGGCAAGGAAGAGGCCGGGCACCGGGGCGGAAGCCACCCTGCGTGCGAGCCCTGGGTGATGGCGAGCAGCAGGGCCACCAAACCGAGGGAGAGCAGGAGTGTTCCGAGCACGTCCTGAGATCCGTCCCGGCGCGATGCGTCGTCCGGTATCCATCGGGCCACCAGCACGAGGGCGACCGCGATGACGCCGGCGAAGCCTTCGGCCACGCCGAGCGGGCCGAGCACCTCGAAGCCCGACACATCGCTGCTCAGGGCCTTCTGGCCCTGGAAGAGGCCGACGGACAGCTCCCTCGTGGCACACCTGCCCTTCACCGCACACTTCCAGCCGCCGACAGCCTCGCCGCCACACACCGACCGGCAACGGCGGTCTGTTGTGATCACCAAACGACCTTGACTTCAAGCGCGGTTGAGGAATGAGACTGCAGTGGACTCGACCCACTGGAGGGGGACCTCAAGTTGCATGCGATACGACTGCTCGCCTACGGCCCTGCGGACAACCTGACCTTCGAGGAGTCGGCCGACCCTGCACCTGGTCCCGGACAACTCCTGATCGAGGTACACGCTGCCGGCGTCCAGGTCGCCGACAACGCCCTCTTCCGTGGTGAGTCCGTCGGGTGGCATCAGCCCCCTGCCCTGCCCCACGTCCCCGGCTCCGAGGTCGCCGGTGACGTGATCGCCGCCGGCGCGGGCGTGGACGAGACCTGGGTGGGGCGCCGCGTCGTCGCCTCCCTGGAAGGGGGAGGAGGTTACGCCGAACTCGCGGTGGCGGATGCCGCAGCTGCTCACCCAGTGCCCGACGGCCTGGACGACGCGGCGGCCGTCGCGATGCTCACGACCGGCGCCTCGGCGCTCGGCATCCTGCGCGTTGCCGCGCTCACGCCGGACGACACCGTGCTCGTGATGTCGGCCGCCGGAGGCATGGGCGCGTTGTTCGTCCAAGCCGCGCTCCGGGCGAGCGCCACGGTCGTCGGAGCCGCCGGCGGCGAGGCGAAGACCCGCCTGGTGAGCGGTCTCGGTGCGGACACCGTCGTCGACTACACCGCCGACGGCTGGGCCGAACGCCTGCGCCGTGCGGCCGACGTCAGCGTCGTCCTCGACGGCGTCGGCGGCGCTCTGGGCCGCCAGGCCCTGGACACCCTCGCCCCCGGCGGACGGCACATCCTGCACGGCTGGGCCGGCGGCACGCCCACCGAGATCACCACCAGCGACCTCATCCAGCGGCAGATCACCGCTACCTGGGCCATCGGCCCTCGCATGATCCCGGTCGACGGCTGGAGCGCACTGGAGAAGAAGGCCCTGGAGGAAGCTGCGGCCACTCGCCTCACGCCCCTGGTGACACGCTTCCCCTTGAAGGACGCCACAGCCGCCCACCGCGCGCTCGGTGAACGCCGCACGCACGGCAAGGTCGTCCTCGAACCGAGATGACGCAGGCCGGCTGCGACCACCTACGGGTATCAGGCCGCACGCTCCCTCACCCGCCGCCGCTTCCTCGCCACCGCTGAGTACGGGGGGACCTGTGGACGCCGTTTACTTGGTGAGTCAGCGTCACCTCCCCGACGGGCCGTCACTTGCGCCGTCGGTAACATTTCGAACGAAAAGATCAGAGCCCCAAGTCGGGGCAAGGGCGGCCGCTCTGACGGACGCTGGAGATGCCAGGCGTAGGGGCGCACGTGGAACGTGTGAACTGAGGTGACCCCGATGGCGGACGAGAGCGTGTTGCACCCGAGCCTGATCGTCCCGGTCGGGCACGTCGAGCCCGTGCCGCGGCGCATCCGGGGGCTGATCGGCGGCCGGGTCGTCTTCGACACCCGGCGTGCCCGGTACGTGTGGGAGTGGCCCGCCTATCCCCAGTTCAGCATCCCGCTCGAGGACATGGTCGAGGGTGTGCTGACCGACGACGACCACGCCGGACTGCTGGGCGCCGGGCCCGCGCGGCGCCACTCCCTGCACGTCGGGTCCGAGGTCCGCGAGGGTGCGGCGTGGGTCTGGGACGAGGGCGCCCCGGTGCCGCTGCACGGCACCGTCCGTTTCGAGTGGGACGCGCTGGAATCCTGGCTGGAGGAGGACGAGCCGGTCTTCGTGCATCCGAGGAGCCCCTACTCCCGGGTGGACGCTCTGCGCTCGTCCAGCAGCGTCCGTGTGGAGCTGGACGGGGTCGTGCTGGCGGACGCGCCGAACTGCGTGAAGCTGTTCGAGACCGGCCTGCCGACCCGCTACTACCTCGACCGCATGCACATCGACTGGACCCGGCTGCGCCACTCCGACACGGTGACCCGCTGCGCGTACAAGGGGACGACGAGCGGCTACTGGTCGTTCGACAGCGACGTCGCCACCCACGAGGACATTCTCTGGGCGTACGACTTCCCGACGATCCACGCCAACCGCATCGCGGGCATGGTCGCGTTCTACAACGAGCACGTCGACCTGTACGTCGACGGCACGCTGCTGCGGCGGCCCACCGACCTCCTGCGCACGGAAGTGACCGGTCGTACTGGCTGAAGTCGAACATGCCCGATCTGCCTGAGCCAGTTCCAGGTGGACGCCCGAGCGGGCAGGGGCACGCAGCCCGGGGATCTGCTCGTCGGATGTCACCGCCGGGCAGCGCGGGTCGGGGCACTTGAACCGGCGCACCGCCCGCTGTCCGGTGCAGCTGCCGTGCGAGCATGAGTGGCCATGATCAAGACGCAGCCGCTTGCCAAGGAGCCGACGTGAGACAGAGCGTTGCACTGGCGGGGCCCCTGGGGGCTCTGGCGCTGCTGACTGCGTGCGGGAGCTTCGCGGGTGGCACCCATCCTTGCACCCTGATGGACACGCCCGCCGGGATCCGGGTCGAGGTCCACCCGGATCTGGCGAGCCGGGTGACCGGCGCGACCCTGACGGCCTGCTGGGACAGCACATGCCGGAAGCGCACGCTGCAGCTGCGGCAGACGCGGTCGGACGAACCGGCCACCCCAGGGAATCCCGTGATGACCACGGAATCCGCCACCGCCGCAGAAGACCCGGCGGCGGTGCCCGACGTCCCCGACCGCTTTGTCTGGCCTGGTTTCGCGGACATACGTGACCTGCCAGGAAAGGCGGTACGCGTCACGCTGGTGTTCAAGAACGAGCGGGGCGCCACCGTGTTCGACCGACAGATCACCGTCACCCCGCAGCCCACGTATCCCAACGGCCGAAAGTGCCCGCCGGGCGGCCACCAGGCGCACCTGAGGGTCACGGGTGAGGGCTCGCTGATCCCACGCTGACCGTCCGCTCCCCGAGGGAGTCAGGCCGGCGAGGGGCTGGTGGCGGCCCGCGTCTTCCCGATGTGAACAGCAGCCGCTGTCCGGCCCAGCTCCAGCAATCCAAGGTGTCGCCGCTCCGGTCCCCTGACCGCCCGACCGGGTCAGGAGCCCGGAATGATGCGGGCTCCTGTGCCGCTGACACGGACGCGCGGGTCCCCCGTGCGCAGGGTCACGGTGAGTTCGCCGGGGCGGCCCAGGTCCTCGCCCTGGTGCAGGGTGAGGACGGCGTCCTCGGGGACCAGGCCGAGCTCGCGGACGTAGGCACCGAACGCGGCGGCTGCGGCGCCGGTCGCCGGGTCCTCGACGACACCGCCCACGGGGAACGGGTCACGGACGTGGAAGACGGTGGCCGACTCCCGCCACACCAGCTGCAGCGTCGTCAGATCCAAGCGGTGCATCAGGGCTTCGAGGCGCGTGAAGTCGTACGCGAGATCCGCCAGGCGGGCGCGCGTCGCCGCCGCGAGGACGAGATGGCGGGCGCCGGCGAAGGCGATGCGGGGTGGGAAGGCCGGGTCGAGATCGGCGGCCGGCCATCCGAGCGCGGCGAGCGCCTCCGCAAGGTCAGCGCCGGCGATCTCCTCGATGTGCGGCTCGACACTGGTGAGCGTGGCCCGCAGCGTCCCGCCCTCGTCGGTCACCTCGACCGGCACGATGCCGGCGCGCGTTGCGAACACCAGCTCCCCGGGGCCCATCCGCTCGGCGAGCGCGACGGCAGTCGCGACGGTGGCGTGCCCGCAGAACGGCACCTCGGCCTTGGGGCTGAAGTAACGGATGCGGTAGGCCCGTTGCTCCGGTCCGCCGAGGCCCTGCGGGGGTGCAGTCAGGAACGCGGACTCCGAGTACCCGAGGTCGGCGGCGATGGCCAGCATGTCGCCCTCGTCCAGGGCGGCGGCGTCCAGAACGATGCCGGCGGGGTTCCCGCCGTCGGGGGCGCTGGAGAAGGCGGTGTATCGCAGCACCTCGGGCCGCGGAGCATTCGTCGTCATGCTCCTGGCAACGCGCGGCCAGGCCGCGCCTGTTCCCGGACCAGGGGTGGAACGCTCCCGTCGTGGATCATGCGCGCCCCCCCGGCAACGTCCGCGACCAT
This sequence comes from Streptomyces sp. NPDC059866, assembly GCF_042731325.1. Classification (NCBI taxonomy): domain Bacteria; kingdom Bacillati; phylum Actinomycetota; class Actinomycetes; order Kitasatosporales; family Streptomycetaceae; genus Streptomyces; species Streptomyces sp. NPDC059866. Next base: position 43,180 of record NZ_JBHWJT010000045.1, read on the forward strand.
GAACACGCCTGCCCAGCGCTCCGAGGCTCACATCACCGGGGCTCGCGAGCACCCTCATGACCAGACGACTCACCCGGCGGTCACTGCCGGGGGGCCTGCGTGGGTACTGCCCGCGGGCCGCTGCTTGACCTGCGCAGACACAGGCGAAGCCGTGGCCCTGCACCGGCGTCCTGATCCCCGTCCGGTGAGCCCGGGCGCTGGATGGCCCGTAGATTGGAAGGGCAGGTAGTCGCGCTCGCAGGCCACGGAGAGCGCGTGATGACAGCGGACATCGATTTCACGGCGTTCTTCGACGCCACACCAAGCCCGTACCTGGTGCTGGACACGGACCTGGTGATCAGCTACGTCAACCCGGCATACCTGCAGAGCACCGGACGGACCAGGAAAGAACTGATCGGGCAGTACTTCTTCGACGCCCTGCCGGAAAACCCCGCCGCCCCCGACGAACATGCCGAACGGAACCTGAAGACGTCACTGCGCCGGGTCCTGGACACCGGGAAGCCGGAAACCCTGGTGCTGCAGCGCTACGACATCCCCTCCCCCGCCCAGCCGGGCGGGTTCGAGGAGCGATGGTGGTCCGAGATCCACACCCCGATTCCCGGGCCGGAAGGCACAGTGAAGTGGATCGTCCAACGAGCCGAGGACGTCACCGCTTTCGTCCGCTCGCGCCGGGCTCGCGAGCTCACCAGTGAGTTCACCGAGCGGGAGAAGGGCATGACAGCCGAGCTGTACGTGCGGGCCCGCGAGCTGCACCGGCTGAACCAGGAACTGCGCCAGGCCCACGCCCGCGAACGCCAGGTCGCCGTCACCCTGCAGGAGGCCATGCTCTACGTCCCCGACCTGCACCAGCACAACGACAACATCGCCGTGCGGTACCTGCCCGCGACCACCTCACTCAACGTGTGCGGCGACTGGTACGACGTCGTCGACCTGCCGCCCGACCGCTACGCGGCGGCGGTCGGAGATGTCACCGGCCACGGCCTGCATGCCGCGGCCGTCATGGGCATGCTCCGCAGCGCCCTGAGCGCAGCCATCCGGGCCATCCCCAGTCCCGCCCAGGCCCTGGAGGTCCTGGGCCTGTACGCCCGCTCCCTGGAAGGCGCAACGGCCGCAACCGCGGTCAAGGTACTCATCGATCCCCGCAGCAGACTGATCATCTACAGCAACGCCGGACACCCCCCGCCCGTCCTGCTCCACCCCGACGGGACCTTCGAGCTGCTGGACAAGGCCACCGATCCGCCACTCGGCACCCGCGAGCACCATGTCCCCCGCCCCCAGGCCGGCCTGTCCTACACCCGGGGGGACACCCTCGTGCTGTACACCGACGGTCTCATCGAGCGCCGCGACGAGGACATCGACGCCGGCCTGGCACGGCTGACCACAGCCCTGGCTCAGGACAGCACCCTCGCCCCCGACCAGCTCGCCGACACGCTGCTGGCCCGCCTCGACGTGGCCGGCGGCGCCCCTGACGACATCGCCCTCATCATCATCCGCCTGTAGCTCTGCGCGGCCTCCGACAGCACACGGCGCTGCCTGCGTCAGGGATCTGGACATCGACGCCCTGCACTGACTCTGGGCACGGCGAAACGCCCTCGGCGCGATCGCGAAGACTGCGAAGCCACGAAGGATGCCCGGCTGCACCACTCGGCGGGACATGGCTCTTGCCCGCTCCATCAGCATCGTCCGGCACCCTGACCCGGCACCGTGGTCGGGCAGGGCCCTGTGCAGTGCGCAGCAGAGCGGAGCTGGATGGCGGGGCCATCAGGGTGGTCACAGGCCGTGTCGGGCAGCCGACTCAGGCCCGGCTGGGAATGCTGGACCGGGAGCGGCGCCCTTCCCAGCGACAAGGAGCACGGCATGCCCACTGACCCGGTCGGACGATTCCTGGCGGCTTTGGACCCGGACCACCGCAAGGCCGTCAGCGCCAAACCGCGCGAGGAACAGGAACAGCTCGCGGCAGCCTGGGAACGGGAGCTGGAAGCCGACACCGAGCTCGACACCCTCGACGAGTTGTCCCCGCCGGCGGCAGAAGCCGAGGCGGCCCGTCGCGTCCTGGACCGCGGAACCGACTAGACATCTTCAAAGGCGCGGGTTACGTGGGTCGTGACGGCTGTCGTCAGCCGCGCTGTGCAAGCTCGATGCGGGTCAACTGCGGGTGTTGGAGGCAGTGTTGGATGCGGGCCCGTCCGCCGTCGGCTGGCCTGATCAGTGCTGGACTTCAGCGAGGATCGCCGAGGTCGTGCGTCGCCGGTTCGGCGTCGAGTACACCCTGGCCGGGCTGGTGACCGGTTGCTCAGGCCGGATAGGGGTTGTAGCAGTCCAGGGCGGGGTGGTACAGCACCTGCCAGGTGCGCGCATCGATGACGCCGCTCTCCGGCAGGCCATGGCACCCCTGGATCCACTCGATCTTCTTCAGCATGACAGAGTCGAAGACCCCGTCGAGAGCCAGTTTGGGCGGCTGGCCTCCCCACATGTTGCTCAGGCATTCCGCCTGCTTCACCGCCACCGCAGTGTCACCGTACGCAAGCGTGGGCCGATACGTCGATGAAACGTGGGAGCACTCGCCGGGGACGGCTGCGGCGACCTGTGGCACAGCCGGACCCAGCGATGCGGCTGTGCACAGCGCGGCAGTGACCAGTCTTCGCTGTCTCATGCCGATCCTTCCGGCCCGGCCGCTCGCTGGGCGTCTGGGGTCGATGAGTACGCCCTATTCTCCCCGCCTTCAGCAAGGGCCGCGAGTTACAACCCGGCACGGCCGAAGGTCCGTGGCGCGGCCGAAGCCAAAACCGAGCGGCGGGTCGCGCTATGCAAGGAAGCGCTCTTGGACGCCGTTGCCCGTGCCGAAACGTATGTGCTCTCGCAGCTGCAGGCTTGAAGTCCTTGCCGTCGTCGTTCCCGGACACGGCGACAGGCCCGGCACCTGCTTCCGCCCAGGCCAGCTGCTTGCCGACCTCGACGGCCTGAAAACGGTCGGCGGGCCCGTACACCTGATACCGCTCGCCGCCGGGCCCGCACTTCGCTCTGAGGGCCGGACCACACCAGGGTCCCACAGCCGTGCCAGAAACAGGGGTCGGCCACAGTCAAGAGGGGGTGGCTACCGGCCGCATCCTTGCCCGCCACTGAGGTTTTCGACCCAGGGTGACGGTGATCTCGCTGGTGGGTGTATCCCGGTGTCATGTGGTATCCCGATGGGGGTGACCTGACCGCGAAGCAGCGGGCCTGTCGGGGGCAAGTGCGGTTCGAGACCGCCGAGTTATTCGCGCAAGGAGTGGCGCCGCCGCAGGTCGCGCGGTGGTTACGGGTCTCCCGAAAGTCCGCCTGTGCCTGGCATGCCCGCTGGCGGGAGTGGCCGGCCACGGAGTTGGAGAAGTGGCCGGCCGCGCACGGCCGGGTGGAGGACCAGCGGTGGACGCCGGACCGCATCGCCTCCGGGGCGATGTGCGCCGCCGCCCAGCGGACCACCGCCGCCGCACTCGACGTAGTCCCAGGTGGAGGAGGAGATGAACTGCTGCAGCTGCTGGTGGTCCACGCCCAGGCGCTCAGCCATCGGCTGCATCGACTTGCGTTTGCCATCCAGCATCAGCCCGCGCACATACAGCTCGCCCTTGGCTCGCCGGTCCCGCCGCGCGAGCGAGCCGAGCATCTCTGCCGCGAACGCTTCCGAGCAAGGGCGGACCTCGCACTCTGCTCAGGTGTCACACCTGATCCGAGATCACACGCCACATGACAGACGGCAGTTGGGTACCTGCCGAAGCCCTACCACTAACTCCTAATTTAGGAATTATTATTGACGCGCGCTGGTAACCGCTGCAAGATCCCGGAGACAAACCGCAGGCGCGCGGGCATTGACTGGTTTGAAGACCGACCGCCACCCCCTCCACGAGGGACCGGCACCTCGGACTCACGACCAGGACGGGTCGGCACGCCTGATCGATCGGACAAAGGATCCGACGTGAAACGACATCTCACCGTCCTACTCGCCCTCCTGACCGGCTTGCTGGTCATGCCGGCACCCGCCCACGCCGGCCCAGCGGCCGGCACTGTCGCCATCACGGCGCCAGCACCCCAGCAGGTGCTGAGCCCGACGCCGTACATGGGCTGGAACACCTACTACGCGCTCGGTGGCGATCCGACCGAGGCCGAGGTCAAGTCAATAGCCGACTTCCTGGTCAGCAGCGGCCTGCGCGACGCCGGCTACGAGTACGTCTGGATCGACGGCAACTGGGCGGCGCCGACCCCACGCAGCTCGGCCGGCGACCTGGTGGCCAACCCCGACCAGTTTCCGAACGGCCTGAAGCCGCTGGTCGACTACATCCACGCCAAGGGCCTGAAGGCCGGCATCTACACCGACGCCGGCCCGTACATCCCGGGCAAGTGCGGACTCGGCAGCCACGGCTACTACCAGCGCGACGCGGACCAGTTCGCCGCCTGGGAGTTCGACGCGGTCAAGGTGGACTACCTCTGCGGGATCGCCGCGGACCTCGACCCGAAGACCGTGTTCACCGAGTTCGCGCAGGCGTTGCGGAACAACGCCGGCGGGCGCCCCATGATCTTCAACCTCTGCAACCCGGTGACCTCCCCGGACTGGGGCAACTACCCGGAGGAGCAGCAGTCGACGTACTCCTGGACCTATGCGCCGGCGATCGCGCAGTCCTGGCGGACGTACACGGATGTGGGTTTCGTCGGCGAGATCAAGTTCAAGGACGTGCTGCGGAACTACGACGCGAACGCGCGGCACCCCGAGGTCGCCGGGCCGGGGCACTTCAACGACCCGGACTACCTCGGACCTGAGCTGGGGATGACCGACGAGGAGTTCCGTACCCAGATGACGCTCTGGTCGGTGGCGGCCGCGCCGCTGATGATCGGCAGCGACGTCCGTAAGCTCAGCCGGACCTCGCTCGGCATTCTCGCGGACCGCGATGTACTCGCGATCAACCAGGACACCGCCGGCGTCCAGGCCGTCCGCGTCGGCCCCGCCGGTACGACGGAGACCTGGGTGAAGCGGCTGGCCAACGGTGACCGTGCCGTGGTGCTGCTGAACCGGGGCGACAGCCCGACGACTCTGACCACGAAGGCGCGGTCGGTCGGGTTGTCCGGGGATCGGTTCACCCTGAAGAACGCCTGGACCAACCAGGTCACCGAGAGCGCCGGCACCATCAGTGCCGCCGTCCCGGCCCACGGCGCGGCCCTGTTCCGGGTCGGCCCGGCCGTCGGCAAGCCCGGTGTTCCGCACGTCGTGGCCGGCCTGCCGCAGGTGACGCAGGTCGGTGGCGACGCGGTGCCGGCCGGGATCGCCCCGGTGGTCGCCGGCGGCGACCAGGCCCGGGTCGAGGTCACCGTCCGTAACGACGGTGCGCAGCCGGTCTTCGCGCCGCGGGTTGAGCTGACGGTGCCCGCCGGCTGGACGGCCCGTCCGCTCGGCACAGCGCCGAAGCTGCTGGACACCGACAGTTCCGAGACCTTTGCCTTCACGGTGACCCTGCCGGCCACCGCCGAGCCGGGCAGCACCGCGCTGACCGCCACCACGTCGTACAAGGTGATCGACAAGGGACAGTTGCGGCAGGAGACGGCCACGGCGGTAGTTGTCGCACCGGCGGCGCCGGACGGCGACGTCGTACTGTCGCACCACAAGTGGATCAGCGCCACCAGCGGGTGGATGAGCCCGACGGTCGACCTGAGCGTCGGTGGCTGGTCACCGATCAGCATGCTCGGCCAGGTCTACCCGACCGGTATCGGGGTCGCCTCGCCCTCCGAGGTCCGCTACTACCTGGGCGACCAGTGCAGCCGGCTGACCGCGACCGTCGGCATCGACGATGCGGTGCGCAACGTCGGCCCCGAGGGCGGCACGTCGACCTTCAAGGTGATCGGTGACGGGCGGGTGCTGTTCGACAGCGGTGTGCTGACCCGCGACGATGTCCGCGAGGCCGACATCGACCTGACCGGCGTCCGGGTGCTCGACCTGGTGGTCGGCGACGCCGGCGACGGCGGCTACAACGACCGCGCCAACTGGGCCGGTCTGAACGCCACCTGCTGATTCGGCTCGGCCGCACCCAGGTGACACCTCACCTGGGTGCGGCCGATTCACCAGGACTTTGAGACGCCGTGGCGCGGTTACGCGCGACGGCGTCGTGATGTCGGGCCGGCCCGGATGGGGAGCGGACGGCGTCAGCGCGCCGCAGCACAACGAGTTCGGCGTCGTGCTCGGCGGTCCACTGCACGGGCAGGCCGACGGCGGTGAGGTGGCTGCCGGAGTAGCGCTGTTCGCCGTCGCGTTCGAGGCGTTCGATGGCGGTCAGGACGCGGAGGCGTTTGTCGATGCTGTCGCAGCGGCGGGCCTGTGCCAGCGGAGTCGGGTTGCCATTGGGATTCATCGTGGAGTTGTCCGGGGTTGTGAACAGGTGGCGATCGACGGCACTTGAGCACGTTTTGGTACGCATGAGTGAGCCTCCGGGCGGCGGCAGGCCCACTCCCCGGCGGGGAACGAGAGTTCTTGCGTCGAATGCGTGACCTTCGCCGGTGGTG
>NZ_JBHWJT010000046.1:0-49124 GCF_042731325.1 Streptomyces sp. NPDC059866
GGCCTGTACGTGTGCGGCGACCACCGGGACACCAGCAGCGTCCAGGGTGCGCTGCACTCCGGGCGACGGGCGTCGGCGGCGATTCTGGCGGACCTGGGGGCGGGGTCGATGCAGGCGGCGGAGCCGGCGCCGACGCCTCGGGCGGCGTGAGCCCCGGTCCACGGTGGTGACCCCGCCCCGTGGGCTCAGCTCAGGGCCGCCACCTTGTCCCGGTACGTCCGTACCGGCGCTGCGTCCTTGTACGGCTCCAGCCGTCGCTCGAAGTCCCTGACGTACTCCACCGCCCGCACCGAGCGCATCTCCGCGGCCTGGCCCGCCGCCTCGGCGGCCAGCGCGCAGGCCTGGTCGAGTTCGCCGAGGCCGAGGCGGGCGGTGGCGAGGACGACCCGGCAGAAGAGGCGGCTGCGGGCGAAGCCGGGGGCGCGCAGCTGCAGGGAGCGCTCGGCGTGCTGCGCGGCGGCACGGAACTGCTGCAGGTCCCGGTGGCAGTGCCCGAACTCGTCGGCGAGCTGGGCCTCGTCGAAGAACCGCGCCCAGTGCGGCACCTCGTCCCCGGTCCGGGCGGCTTCCAGGCTGCGCTCGGCCCGGACGAGCGCGGCGGTACAGGCCCGGACCTCCCCCAGCACCCCGTGCCCGCGCGCCTCGGCGGCGTGCAGCAGAGCCTGGACGACGGGCGGGGCGGAACTGCCCACCCCCTGCTGCGCCACGCGTGCCAGCTGCACCGCCTCGCGCCCGTGGCCGAGGTACACGGCCTGCCGGCTCATGGTGGCCAGCACGTAACTGCCGTACGCCCGCTCCCCGGCCGCCTGCGCGAGCCGCAGCGCCTGCACGAAGTAGCGCTGGGCGAGGCCGTGCGCGGCGATGTCGTACGACGTCCAGCCGGCCAGCCGAGTGAGGTCGGCGGCGGCGGCGAACAGGTGACGGCCGGTCTGCTCGCCGTAGGTGCCGCGCAGCATCGGCTCGCACTCGTGCTCCAGGTAGCGCACGAGGGCCTGGCGGGCGTGGCCGCCGCCGTAGGCGTTGTCGAGGGTGCGGAACAGCTCGCCGACCGAGCGCAGCGCGGCGATGTCACCGGCGGTGACCCGATGGCCGGAGGCGCGTTCGGACTGGCCGCGCTGCCGGGGCACCGCAGGGCGGCCCTGCGGGGGCACCCGGGTGAGCAGCTCGCCGCGGGCCACCTTCTCGTCGGCCCGCCCGATCAGCCAGTCCCGGCTGGGTACGACGAGCCCGGCCGCGGTGAACGCGATCTTGCGCAGCTCGGCATGGCTGCCGGAGTCCTTGCGCCACAGTCCGCTGACGATGTCGACGGCCTCCTCGGGGCCGGCCGCGAACTCCAGGCCGGCGTAGACCGGGGCGCAGGCGTCCAGGCCCAGGTCCTGCGCGGTGAGCCGGCGCCCGAGCCGCCGGGTGAACACCTCGGCGATGAGGGCCGGGGTCGCCCCTCTGGGCTGCTGTCCGCGCAGCCAGCGGGTGACGGAGGTCTTGTCGTATCTCAGATCGAGGCCGTGTTCGAGGCCGAGCTGGTCCACACGACGGGCCAGACCTGCGTTGGAGAATCCCGCTTCTGCGATGAGCGCGGCGAGCTGGCGGTTGGGAGTGCGCTGCGCGGGTCGTTCCGTCATCTGCGGTGCGGTCTCCTGCCTTTCGGGCCTCGCAGAGGCCCTGCGGTGCCCGGATTGCCTGTGAGCAGCCCTTATGGCCTCGTGAACGGCGCGAATGTAGCGGAGAGTGAGCAGCCGATCGCACACTTCCACGTTCATTCATCCGATCGTGTGAGGATTGCCCGCGGGGCTGACGCGCTCGGAGCAGTCGTACAGTGGCGTAGGCGCGTTTCATGCCTTACGACCTTCTAGGGAGGCGCTTGCCGTGAGTGAGTTGCGGTTCGTCCGGATGGGATTCGGTGCGGACGCCGTCGAGTACCAGGAGGCGTGGGACGAACAGCGCCGGGTGCACGCGGCACGGTTCGCCGACGAGATCCCCGACACCGTGCTGCTGCTGGAGCACCCGCCGGTCTACACCGCGGGCCGGCGCACGGCGGACAACGAGCGCCCCCTGGACGGCACGCCGGTCATCGACGTGGACCGCGGCGGCAAGATCACCTGGCACGGTCCGGGCCAGCTGGTGGGCTACCCGATCCAGAAGCTGCCGCGCCCGGTGGACGTGGTGGCCCACGTACGGCGCCTGGAAGAGGCGCTGATCCGCACCTGCACGGAGTTCGGCCTGGAGACCACCCGGGTCGAGGGCCGCAGCGGGGTGTGGGTTCTGGGCGACCCGGTGGAGCAGCGCCCGGCCCTCGGCGGGCTCTCCCTCGACTTCGACCCCCGCCTGCAGGACGAGGAGTTCGACCCCCGCCTGAACGGCCCGGAGTACGCCCCCTCCAACGCGGGCCAGCGCCGCGAGGACCGCAAGATCGCGGCGATCGGCATCCGCGTCGCCAAGGGCGTCACGATGCACGGCTTCGCGCTGAACGTGAACCCGGACAACAAGTGGTTCGACAAGATCATCCCGTGCGGCATCCGGGACGCGGGAGTCGCCTCCCTCGCGAACGAACTGGGCCGCGACGTGACGATCGAGGAGGTGCTGCCGGTGGTGGAACGGCACCTGAGAGACGTACTGGAAAACGCCGACCTGAAGCCACGCGAGATCGAGCGGGCGTCGGCATAGCCGCAGCCCTCACGTAGCTGCGGGCACCCCGCAAGCGCGGGCGAGCTTTGCCCCCCACCGCAGCACCGGGCAACCACACAACGCCGGGAATGCGCCCCGACCTCCGCAGGTTGCCCACCACGCAGGACCGAAAACTGCACGGGCGTACCCTGGTGTACGCCGAAGAATCGAAGCTACAGGGAGCCGACGTGTCCGCAGTCGCACCCGACGGACGCAAGATGCTGCGCCTGGAGGTCCGCAACAGCCAGACCCCCATCGAGCGCAAGCCCGAGTGGATCAAGACCCGGGCGAAAATGGGTCCCGAGTACACGAAGATGCAGAACCTCGTGAAGAGCGAGGGCCTGCACACGGTCTGCCAGGAAGCCGGCTGCCCCAACATCTACGAGTGCTGGGAGGACCGCGAGGCCACGTTCCTCATCGGCGGCGACCAGTGCACCCGGCGCTGCGACTTCTGTCAGATCGACACCGGCAAGCCCGAGGCGCTCGACCGCGACGAGCCCCGCCGTGTCGGCGAGTCCGTGGTCACCATGGACCTGAACTACGCCACCATCACCGGCGTCGCCCGCGACGACCTGGCGGACGGCGGCGCCTGGCTGTACGCCGAGACCGTGCGCCAGATCCACCAGCAGACCGCGCACCGCGAGGCCGGCCGGACCAAGGTCGAGCTGCTCGCCCCCGACTTCAACGCGGTCCCGGAGCAGCTCGAGGAGGTCTTCTCCTCGCGCCCCGAGGTCTTCGCGCACAACGTCGAGACGGTGCCCCGGATCTTCAAGCGGATCCGCCCCGGCTTCCGCTACGACCGCTCCCTGAAGGTCATCACCGCGGCCCGTGACTACGGCCTGGTCACCAAGTCCAACCTGATCCTCGGCATGGGCGAGACCCGCGAGGAGGTCAGCGACGCGCTGCAGCAGCTGCACGACGCCGGCTGCGAGCTGGTCACCATCACGCAGTACCTGCGCCCGTCCGTGCGCCACCACCCCGTGGAGCGCTGGGTCAAGCCGCAGGAGTTCGTGGAGCTGAAGGAGGAGGCCGAGCAGATCGGCTTCTCCGGTGTCATGTCCGGCCCGCTGGTCCGCTCCTCGTACCGCGCCGGTCGCCTCTACCAGATGGCGATCGAGAAGCGTGGTACGTACGTCGCCACCCAGGCCGTCTGACCCACCGTCACACGGGCGCTCCCCGCGGCCGTTACGACAATCGTGTGAATTCGCGCACAAGCAGCTACCCGTGAGTAGTGACCGATTCGACGCGGTCCTGACCGTCCTCGCAGATAGGGGCATACGTCAGGGCCGCGTCAGCGTTTCAACCCCCCGCATCAAGGCTTCATTGGTGTTTGACCGGTCGGTCACGCCCTGGTAACACCAATCAGTGACCCTGGACTCACGCCACGTAAACCCGGCCCCGAAGCCGTACCGAGGGGGGACCTCCACCATGCAGGCCGCGCCCGTTCGCGCCACAGCGATCCCGTCCTTCACCACCGCCCTGCGCGCCGTCGAGTCGCTGCTGATGAGCAGCGGCCAGCGCACCGCCCGCCGCAACGCCTGGACCTCCGTTCTGGAGGACCGCCGCCGGGCCAAGGACCGGGTCGAGACGCAGCGGGTGGTGGAGCAGGTCCTCGCCGGCCGTTCCTGAACCCGCACCGCCGTCGAAGGCACTCCGGGGGCCACGTAGACTCGTGGCATGGCGAGGAAGGAAACTGCAGCGGACGCTGCGAACCCCGGGCGACTGAAGCAGATCGCTCTGACCTACAAGATGACCCGCAGGGCCGACAAGACGATCGGTCTTGTACTCGCAGCAGTAGGAATCGTCACCTTCGGTGTCTTCCTCGCGATCGGTTTCCTGATCGGTCACCCCATCTATCTCGGCATCCTGGGCCTCCTGCTCGCCTTCCTCGCGACGGCGATCGTCTTCGGACGCCGGGCCGAGCGGGCCGCCTTCGGGCAGATGGAGGGCCAGCCGGGCGCCGCCGCGGCCGTGCTGGACAACATCGGCAGGGGGTGGACGACGACCCCCGCGGTGGCGATGAACCGCAGCCAGGACGTGGTGCACCGGGCCGTCGGCAAGGCCGGCATCGTGCTGGTCGCCGAGGGCAACCCGAACCGGGTGAAGAGTCTGCTGGCCGCCGAGAAGAAGAAGATGAACCGGGTCGTCGCGGACGTGCCGGTGCACGACCTGATCGTCGGCACGGGCGAGGACACGGTCGAGCTGAAGAAGCTGCGCACGACCATGATGAAGCTGCCGCGCGTGCTGACCGGGCCGCAGGTCACCGCGACCAACGACCGGCTGCGGGCGATGGGCGACCTGATGAGCAACATGCCGCTGCCGAAGGGTCCGATGCCCAAGGGCATGCGGATGCCGAGGGGCGGCGGGCCGAAGGCCCGGTAAGGCCGTCGGCTCACATCATGAACGGGCCGGGCCCCGGAACCTTCGCGGTTCCGGGGCCCGGCCCATGAGTATGCGGGGGTCTGGATATCCGGGAGGTCAGATCCTGACCTCGACCGTGCGCGCCAGCCGGTCGTGCAGGCCGCGGCCGTCGCGGTCCCAGATCAGCGCGGGGAGGGCCACGCACAGCAGGACCGTGCGCAGCAGGGCGCGGCCGGGGTGGACGGTGCCTGTGTCGAGGGCGACCACGCGCAGGCCGAAGATGCGCTTGCCGGGGGTGCAGCCGATCGTGCCGACGGTCAGGACGCCCAGCACGAAGAAGATCAGCAGGGCCCAGTTGCCGGTCGCCTGCTCGTAGCCGTCCGTGATCAAGCTGTATGCGATCAAGAGGCACAGGGCCCAGTCGACGGCCAGTGCACCGAGCCGCCGGCCGGGGCGGGCGATCGAGCCCGGCCCTTCCTCCGGCAGTCCGAGCTGCTCGCCCCGGTAACCGAAGTCGGCACCCGCCTCCTCCATGGCCGCGCGCGGGCCGGAGAGCCATGATCCGATTGCTTGCCTCTTGTCCACCCGACCACGGTACTGCGCCCGGATTTGACCGGGGCACGGCGGGGTCGTTCCGCGCTACCGTGGAACGGAGCCGGTTAACTTCTGCGAAACAAATGGGTCACGCCCGAGAAATGACGCATCCCTAGGGTCGAGGTCAGCGTGTGCCACCGCACTGGCCGCACGAACGAACTACCACCCCGGCGGGACGGTCGGGAGTAGGAGGAGCTGGATGTTCCAGAACGCCGACGAGGCCAAGAAGTTCATCGCGGACGAGGACGTCAAGTTCATCGACGTCCGTTTCTGCGACCTGCCGGGCGTCATGCAGCACTTCACGGTGCCCGTCGAGGCGTTCGACCCGGACGACGAGCTCGCCTTCGACGGATCCTCGATCCGCGGCTTCCAGGCCATTCACGAGTCCGACATGGCGCTGCGCGCCGACCTGTCGACCGCCCGCGTCGACCCGTTCCGCCGCGACAAGACGCTCAACATCAACTTCTTCATCCACGACCCGATCACCGGCGAGCAGTACAGCCGTGACCCGCGGAACGTGGCGAAGAAGGCCGAGGCGTACCTGGCCTCCACCGGGATCGCCGACACCGCGTACTTCGGCCCGGAGGCCGAGTTCTACGTCTTCGACAGCGTCCGCTTCAAGACGTCCGAGAACGAGTCCTTCTACCACATCGACTCCGAGGCGGGCGCCTGGAACACCGGTGCGCTGGAGGACAACCGCGGCTACAAGGTCCGCTACAAGGGCGGTTACTTCCCGGTCCCGCCGGTCGACCACTTCGCCGACCTGCGTGCCGAGATCTCCCTGGAGCTGAACCGCGCCGGCCTGCAGGTCGAGCGCCAGCACCACGAGGTGGGCACCGCCGGCCAGGCCGAGATCAACTACAAGTTCAACACGCTGCTCGCCGCCGCCGACGACCTCCAGCTCTTCAAGTACATCGTGAAGAACGTCGCCTGGCGCAACGGCAAGACCGCGACCTTCATGCCGAAGCCGATCTTCGGCGACAACGGCTCGGGCATGCACGTCCACCAGTCGCTGTGGAGCAACGGTGACCCGCTGTTCTACGACGAGCAGGGCTACGCCGGCCTGTCGGACACCGCCCGCTACTACATCGGCGGCATCCTCAGGCACGCTCCGTCGCTGCTCGCCTTCACCAACCCGACGGTGAACTCCTACCACCGTCTGGTGCCGGGCTTCGAGGCGCCGGTGAACCTGGTGTACTCGCAGCGCAACCGCTCCGCCGCGATGCGTATCCCGATCACCGGCTCCAACCCGAAGGCCAAGCGCGTCGAGTTCCGTGCGCCCGACTCCTCCGGCAACCCGTACCTGGCGTTCTCCGCGCTGCTGCTCGCGGGCCTGGACGGCATCAAGAACAAGATCGAGCCGGCCGAGCCGATCGACAAGGACCTGTACGAGCTGGCTCCCGAGGAGCACGCGGGCGTTCCGCAGGTCCCGACCTCGCTCCCGGCCGTCCTCGACTCCCTCGAGGCCGACCACGAGTTCCTCCTCCAGGGCGACGTCTTCACCGCCGACCTGATCGAGACGTGGATCGACTTCAAGCGCACGAACGAGATCGCTCCGCTGCAGCTGCGTCCGCACCCGCACGAGTTCGAGCTCTACTTCGACGTGTGAGAAAGCCGGCGCCTTCGGCGTCCGAGATGCGGTGAGGGCCGCCACCTGAAGTGCTTCAGGTGGCGGCCCTCGCCGTGTGCCTTCGGTCCGGCGGAATCGCTAGCCCACCACGATCACCACGGGGCCGCCGCCGAAGCGGTCGAAGCGGTCGAAGTGGTCGTAGCCGTTGAAGTACCCGAACCGGTCGTCGAACCGGTTGCCGAAGCGGTCGCCGAAGCCGTTGCAGTCGCCCCACCAGTCACAGTGGCCCCAGTTCGTGGGAGTGCCGGCTGTGGTGGCCGGGGTGGCCGCCGAGGCCGTACCTGCTGTGCCGATCGCGGCGCCACCAGCCATCAGTACGCCGATGGCGGACAGCGCGAGGAGACGCCTAGCACGTGGTGCGTTCATGGAGATACCTTCCTTCCATCCCATCGTGCGGTGATTGCACGAGCCGGACGGATGGCCGCGGCCGCAGCGGTAGTAGTACGGCGCGGTCGTCGGTGTTGCCGCCTGAGTGCGAGGAGTACGTTTTCAGCCGCCGGCGTCTCCACGGGAATCCCGCCGACGGAAGGCAATCCCAGGTGCGGCCTTCCCCTAAAGGCTAGTCTTCCCTCGATCACTCAGCATCTTGAATGACAAGAGGCATGGAGTGAACAGGTATGGAGCGGGGGATGCCGGAAAAGGATCACTGGGAGCACGAGTTCGACCACAAGTGGGCGAACGACGCCGAGCACAAGGAGCCCTCCGCCCGGGCCCGGATGCTCGCCGCCCGCTGGAAGCACAATCCGCCGGAGCCGGTGCCCTTCCGGGGCGACCCCGACCCGGTGCGGCCCCGCCGGTCGGGATGGATTTCGACGGCCGTGGTCCTGGGGTGCGTCGTCGCGGTGATCGTTCTGCTGGGGTACATCAACTTCCGCGCGCCGTACTAAAACCTGTCCGGAAGCCTTTGCCGGCCCCAGGGCTGATCACGACCGCTTCATGGGGCGACGCGGGTGCACACTGGGCAGTGGGACGAGTGCCTGAACGCAGGGTGGTGTTCCATGCACAGCCGCTTCCGGAGCGACCCGCGGTTGACCGTGCGGATGACGGTCACGCTGTTTCTGCTCGGCTTGTTGTACGTGGCGTTCGTCGCCGCGTTGATCGCACTGCTGAAGTCCTGGGTGCTGGTCGTGGTGGTCGCGGCGGCGCTGCTGGGTGCGCAGTACTGGTTCTCCGACCGGATCGCGCTGTACGCGATGCGCGGCCGGATCGTGGAGCGGGACGAGTATCCCGAACTGCACGGCGTGGTCGACCGGCTGTGCGCGGTCGCCGACATGCCCAAGCCGGTGGTCGCCGTGTCCGACATGGAGATGCCGAACGCGTTCGCGACCGGGCGCAACGCCGATCACGCAGTGGTCTGTGTGACCACCGGGCTGCTGCGCCGGCTGGAGCCGGCCGAGCTGGAGGGCGTGCTCGCGCACGAGCTCTCGCACGTGGCGCACAAGGACGTCGCGGTGATCACGGTTGCGTCTTTCCTGGGCGTGATCGCGGGGTTGATCGTGCGGTTCGCCTTCTACTCGCAGGTGTTCGGAGGGCGCCGGGACCAGAACACGGCGGTGGTCTTCATGACGGTGATGGCCGTCTCCGCGGCCGTGTACGCGATCAGCTTCCTGCTGATCCGGGCCCTGTCCCGGTACCGGGAACTGGCGGCGGACCGGGCGGCGGCGCTGCTGACCGGACGGCCCTCGGCGCTGGCGTCCGCGCTCACCAAGGTCTCCGGCGACATCGCCAGGATCCCGACGAAGGACCTGCGGACGGCACAGGCCTTCAACGCCTTCTACTTCACGCCGGCCCTGGGCGCCGGGCCCAGCATCGGCCGGCTGTTCTCCACCCACCCGACCCTGGAGCAGCGGCTGGAGCAGCTGGGGCGGATCTCCGGGGAGTTGGGTGAGGCGGCGGCGCCCGGGAAGGGCGGCTGAGGATGGGGCTGCTGGACATCCTGCTCGGTCGTACGAAGCCGGTCGCACCCGATCTCGACCAGCTGTTCGCGCTGCCCTCGGCGGCCGTCACCCTGCAGGCCGCGACCTCCTTCACGCCGACCGGGCACGGCGCGGTGTGTTTCGCCACGGTCGAGGGCAGCGCCTTCGAGCAGACGCACCGCGAGGTGCAGGCCCTGCTGGACGCGGACGCGGATCGCACCGGGTCCCCGGTGGAGCTGGAACGGGACGCCTACGGCTACTCCTGGCTGGTCTCCCGCCGCGGCCCCGACGAGCTGCCGTTGCTCGTCAACGACCTGCACGCGGTGAACAGCTCGATGGAGGTCAACGGCTTCGGCCCGCAGCTGCTGTGCTCCCTGGCCGGCTTCCAGGACGACTCGGGCCGCCGGCTCGCGCTGGTCTACCTGTACAAGCGCGGCACCTTCTACCCGTTCGCACCGCTGCCCGGCGCGGGACAGCGGCGCGACAACGCGCTCGAGCTCCAGGTGAAAGCGGCCCTCGCCGACGACCTGCGGATCGAACAGGACCTGGGGCGCTGGTTCCCGGTGTGGGGCGCCCCGGGGCTGTGACCCGGGGCCGCCGTCACGACAGGTCCCGCTCTCACCTGCTCTTCTCGCGCGCCTGACGGCGGGCCTCCAGGGGGCGCTCGCGACGGTAGCGACGCTCCCACCTGGCCTGCCGGTCACGGCGGTCGCGGTACGCCTTGTACGTCGCGGGCGCCGCCCCGGACGGGGCCGCGCCGCCCGACGAGGATGTCGAGGACGCGCCTCGTCCGTACTGCAGGTACACGAAGAGCAGGGCGACGGCGGCGAGCCAGTAGAGGTGGTTTCCGAATCCCAGGACGACCAGGACGACCGTCCCGGAGATGACGATGGTGCCCATGACGGGCCTCCCTGGGCGGTGGATCGGGATGCCTCGAGAGTGCACCGGAACGTGGGGGTGGCGCATCTCCTTTTCTTCCGACTGCGTGCCCCTCAGCACGGCTATAAAGTCGGGAAAAAGGGGCGAAACGTTAATAAGGGGTGTCCGGCATGAGCAATCTCTTCGTCGTCGCGTACAACGACCTCGCCACCGCCGAGCAGGTGCGTCAGAAGCTGTTCGACCTGTCCAAGCAGCATCTGGTCGAGCTGGAGGACGCGGTGGTCGTCGAGCGGCGGGAGGACGGAAAGATCAAGCTGCACCAGGCCGTGAGCCACACGGCGGCGGGCGCGGCCGGTGGCGCCCTGTGGGGCGGTGTGATCGGACTGCTCTTCCTGGCGCCGTTGCTCGGCGCAGCCGTGGGCGCAGCGGCCGGAGCGGCCGGCGGCGCGGTCACGGACACGGGCATCAACGACAACTTCATGAAGGAGCTCAGCCAGAATCTGCGCCCCGGCGCGGCAGCACTGTTCGCGCTGATCAAGCAGGCGGCCGGGGACAAGGTGATTCCGGAAATCGCCCCGTACGGCGGCCAGTTGGTGCAGACGTCACTGAGCCAGACCGAGGAGGATCACCTGCGTGAGGCCCTGGCGGCGGCCAGGACACCGAAGACGGAGAGCACGCCTCCCCCGGCCTGACCGGCGTGAGCGAAGGGGGGCCATGAGCGAGTTCACCCGAGGAGATCGTCCGGTGGGCACTGGACGGGGCGGGCGTGGGCCGGGAGGCGCAGGCGGCGCATTCCGGCAACGCCGGCGCCGGGCACCGCACAACAGCACGGCACCCGGCGCCACCACTCAGCGCGTGTACCGCAGCAACGCCCGCACCATGTGGCACGTCGTGTCCGACGGCGGGTGGACGCCGATGAGTTCCGCAGTGTTTCGTATCGTCTCGTTGCGGGCCTGGTTCGGCACGTACACGCCCGAGTCGAGCAGGGCGATCGCAAGGCGCATGGCCTTGAGCCGGCGGTTGTGCGTGATGTACCACTCGCGCGGACGCCCCGGCGGCAGCGGCCGCTTCTCCACGGGCACGTACGGCCGGTCGAGCAGCACGGGACGGTTGGCGGTGGACTGGGTCGGCTTCGGCTTCAGTGCGGCAGCGGGCACAGGCATCCTCCTGTCGCGGTCAGAGCGCCGCCCGGACACTCCGGCGACACTCTCGAACACTGCTTCCAGTCTACTGGCCGCCACTGACATCCGGGGAGTCGGCGAACCTGCCAAACGTCCAGGTGAGCAAGGGGTTTCTGCCGTGTCACACACGATCTGCGAGGTGTCTGTGAGACGACGGCACATTCGAACAGAGCCCGTCGTTGCGACCCTGGCCTCAGGGAGGTCGTGCGAGGCGATCGCGGCGGCGTACCGTGCCCGCATGGAAATCTGGATCAACCCCGCCTGCTCCAAGTGCCGCAGCGCCGTCAAACTGCTCGACGCCGAGGGCGCCGACTACACCGTCCGCCGCTATCTGGAGGACGTACCGACCGAGGACGAGATCCGCGACGTACTGAGCCGGCTCGGTCTCGAACCGTGGGACATCACCCGCACCCAGGAGGCCGTGGCCAAGGAACTCGGCCTCAAGGACTGGCCACGGGACGCCGCCTCGCGCGACCGGTGGGTCACGGCGCTCGCCGAGCACCCCAAGCTGATCCAACGGCCCATCATCACCGCGGACGACGGCACGGCGGTGGTCGCCCGCACCGACGAGGCCGTACGCGAGGCCCTGTCCCACTAGCACGGTCGGCGTGGCCTCGCAGACAACTCCCGTGTGACATACGTTACTTCAACGTACTCCTGTAACCGCTGAGTAACCTCGTTCGGGATCTCGTACATAGCGGCGTACGCTCCCCTACCTCCCAGGAGGCGCGCATGTCGCGCAGGAGAACTCTCAGTACGAAGAAGAAGATCGCGCTGCTGGTGAGCGCGGCGACGGTGGCGGGCGGTGGTGCCTTCGTCATGGCGAGCACCTCGAACGCCGCGCAGTCCGCGTCCGAGTCGAGTGTCTGCCAGGGACTCGCCACCGCACTCGGCAACAACCAGCGGTTCATCGAGGGCCAACGGGCCAATCCGGACGCGCAGTCGGAGGCCCGGATCGCCAACCGCGAGGCGGTCATCGCGCAGATCCAGCGCCAGCAGGAGGCCTCCGGCTGTGAGGTGGGGGAGTCGGCTCAGGGCTCCCAAGCCGCACAGCCGGGCGGGCAGAACGACCAGCAGGCAGGGGCCGGCGGGGGGCAGGCCGCGCAGCCGGCCGAGCCGTCCGAGCCCGCCGCCCCGGGCGACGGCGCCGCCGCCTCCGGCGAGCAGGTCTGCAACGGCTCCACCGTCACGCTGTCCGGCGAGGGCGGTGCCCCGGCCGCGTCCAGCAACCAGTTCCCGGCGGGTACGAAGCTGAAGGTCACCAACCTGGACAACAACAAGTCCACGACCGTGGAGGTCACTTCGGTCTCCGGCAGCTGTGTCCTGCTGAACAACGCGGCCTTCGAACAGGTCCGGGAGCCCGGCAAGTTCCTGATCCGCCGGGCCGTGATCGAGAAGGTGGGGTGAGGCTCGACCGCCGAGGAGAACACTGATGCGGCGGTCAGGCCCGCCCCGGCCGCCGCGTCGTACGTGTCATCGGTCCTGCTGCTCCCGGCCAGGAGCAGCAGGACCGGCACGTCCGGCGCCGGACGGAGCATCACGCGCCCGGCGCGCCCCCTCGCCCCATCGCATACGAGCCGCCCGACCGGTCCCCACCCCTCCGCGCACCGCGCGTTTCCGCAGGTCCTGCGCTTCCGGCCCGCCCTCACAGCGTGAACCACGCCACAGCACCACCAGGTAACACGGGGTTCACAAACGGGCAATGATCGGGAAATCGCCCGTTGACAGGCTGCCGGGCAAACAAGCGCGGCGCCCCAGTGCCGCAGCGCCGCAGCACCCGCAAACGCGCCCAGACCCACCCCCGAAGGATGTGGCCCGTGACCTTCAAGGCTGAGTACATCTGGATCGACGGCACCGAGCCGACGGCCAAGCTTCGTTCCAAGACGAAGATCATGGCCGACGACGCCAAGGGTGCCGAGCTGCCGATCTGGGGCTTCGACGGGTCCTCCACCAACCAGGCCGAGGGCCACGCCTCGGACTGTGTACTGAAGCCGGTCTTCTCCTGCCCCGACCCGATCCGCGGCGGCGACGACATCCTGGTGCTGTGCGAGGTCCTCAACACGGACATGACCCCGCACTCCTCCAACACGCGTGCCGCGCTGGTCGAGGTCGCGGAGAAGTTCGCCGCGCAGGAGCCGATCTTCGGCATCGAGCAGGAGTACACCTTCTTCGACGGCTCCCGCCCGCTCGGCTTCCCCGAGGGCGGCTTCCCGGCCCCGCAGGGCGGCTACTACTGCGGTGTCGGCGCCGACGAGATCTTCGGCCGTGACATCGTCGAGGCCCACCTGGAGAACTGTCTGAAGGCGGGCCTGGGCCTGTCCGGCATCAACGCCGAGGTCATGCCCGGCCAGTGGGAGTTCCAGGTCGGCCCGCTGGCCCCGCTGGAGGTCTCCGACCAGCTGTGGGTGGCCCGCTGGCTGCTCTACCGCACCGCCGAGGACTTCGGTGTCTCCGCCACCCTCGACCCCAAGCCGGTCAAGGGCGACTGGAACGGCGCCGGCGCGCACACCAACTTCTCCACCAAGGCGATGCGTGAGGGCTACGACGCGATCATCACCGCCTGCGAGTCGCTCGGTGAGGGCTCCAAGCCGCTCGACCACGTCAAGAACTACGGCGCCGGCATCGACGACCGTCTGACCGGCCTGCACGAGACCGCCCCGTGGGACAAGTACTCCTACGGCGTCTCCAACCGCGGTGCCTCGGTCCGTATCCCGTGGCAGGTCGAGAAGGACGGCAAGGGCTACATCGAGGACCGCCGCCCGAACGCCAACGTCGACCCGTACGTGGTGACCCGCCTGCTGGTGGACACCTGCTGCTCGGCCCTGGAGAAGGCCGGCCAGGTCTGATCCGTCCCGCTCGTCGGAAGGGGCGTCCACCCTCGTGGTGGGCGCCCCTTCCCGTTGCGAACGGCTCGTGTCCACGCAGTGAGAGAAGGGGTCCGGTCCAGGGCGGTGTCTGCTTCAATGGGGCCATGGCCAGCTTCCAGAAGCACTCCGCGACGGGTCGCCAGGACCTCGAGCCCTTCTGGCCTTCCCGTCAGCACCACGACTTCGACCGGCTGTGTTGCCGCGCGCTGACCGCGCCGGCCCGCTGACGCCGTACACACCGGCCTTCGGCCAGCGCGACACGACGTATGTCCCCGTCGGACTTCTCGCGCGAAAGAGCTGACCTCGCATGGCGACCACCCCTGCTTCCCCGTCCCGTTCCCTGCACACCGCTCCTGCTCCCGGCAGCCCGCGGCACCGACTGCGTGCCGTCGAGAGGGACGAGGTGCTCGATGTCGCGGAGTTCCTGCCGCCGGGTGCCACCTGGCTGCCCGCTCCGCAGCACACCCTGCCCAACCTGCCGGACCGCCCGCCCATGGTCGGCTACCTGGTGCTCGTGCCGGCCGATCAGCAGCCGCCGTTCCTGCCGGTGGCGGTGGCCGCCGAGCCGCAGCCGGACGCCCTCGACACCACCACCGACACCGAGCCGCCCATCCGTATCGACGCCCTGCAGCGCACCGCCGAGGTGGCCGGGCGGGAGCTCGACCTCACGTACCTGGAGTTCGAGCTGCTCGCTCACCTGGTGGCGCACCCGCACCGGGTGCACACCCGCGACCAGCTGGTCACCACGGTGTGGGGCTACGGCCATGTGGGCGACGGCCGCACCGTCGACGTCCACATCGCCCGACTGCGCCGCAAGCTGGGCCCCGAGCACCGGCAGGCGATCCTCACGATCCGCCGCGTCGGCTACAAGTACGCCCCGCCGACCGGGAGTTGACCGCCGGCCGGCTGCCGGTCGCGGACCTCTGACGGCCGCTGCCGGCATCACCTGACCGTCTGCTGTCGGCAGAACCCGGTTCCGCCCCGCCGCTCCCCCAGGCACAGTCACCGGCATGAGACTGCTGATGCTGGGTGGTACGGAGTTCGTGGGACGGGCCGTCGTGGAGGCGGCGCTCGGGCGCGGCTGGGACGCGACCGTGTTCCACCGGGGGCGGCACACGGCCCCGGCCGGGGTGCGGTCGCTGCACGGTGACCGCACCGCGCCCGACGGGCTCGCCGCCCTCGCGGACGGTGCGTGGGACGCCGTGGTCGACACCTGGTCGGCGGCGCCGTTCGCGGTGCGGGACGCGGCGCGGCTGCTGCGGGACCGCGTCGGGCGGTATGTGTACGTGTCGAGCTGCTCGGTGTACGCCTGGGCCCCGCCCGCCGGCTACACCGAGGACGCGCCCCTGGTCGAGGGCGCCGACCCCGACGCCGGCCACACGGACTACGCCCGCGACAAGCGCGGCGCCGAGCTGGCCGCCGTCGAGGCCTTCGGTGCGGAGCGCTCGCTGCTGGTGCGGGCCGGGCTGCTGCTCGGGCCGTACGAGAACGTCGGCCGGCTCCCCTGGTGGCTGACCCGGATCGCCAGGGGCGGCCCCGTGCTGGCGCCGGGCCCCCAGGAGCTGCCCCTCCAGTACATCGACGTCCGCGATCTCGCCGAGTGGATCCTGGACGGGGTGGAGCAGGAGCTCAGCGGGCCGTACAACCTGATCGGCCCCCGGGGCCTCACCACGACGGGCGAGCTGCTCGACGCCTGCGTACAGGTGACCGGCGCGGCGGCCGAGCTGCGCTGGACCGACCCCGAGGTGGTGCTGGAGGCGGGCATCGAGCCGTGGAGCCAGTTGCCGGTGTGGGTGCCGCCGGGGAGCGAGCTGCACGACGCCCTGCACGGCGCGGACGTGTCCAGGGCGCTGGCGACGGGGCTGCGCTGCCGGCCGGTCACGGAGACCGTGGCCGACACCTGGAGCTGGCTGCAGGACCTCGGCGGGGCCGCCCCGCAGCGTCCGGACCGGCCGCCGGTGGGCCTCGATCCGGAGGTGGAGGCGAAGGTCCTCGCGACCGGCCGTCCGGACCGGGGGCGCTGAAACTCCACGAAATCCACCACCCGGCTCGACCACTTCATGTGAGATCACCACAACTCCCGGTATTCCTGGGGTAGTTGGGTCTGAATTGTCTCGCGAATCTCTCATCAATTTCTGATCCGTCTGAACACCGGTGGGACGACCCCCGTATGGAAGGGAGCCGCTTCACTCCTGTCGGGCGCCTCGATGCTGCCCCGCAAGGAAGTCAGAGGAGTTCCATGGGACGCAACACAAGAAAACGCCGTACGCCGCTGGCCACCAAGGCCATAGCCGCATCGGCGGCCCTAGCGCTCGGTGGGGGCGGGCTGGTATGGGCCAACTTCTATGCCTCGGCACATGAGGACGAGTCTGGGTGGAACCAGACGAAGTCCACGAACGCCCAGGTCGCGACGATCAACTGCCCGGACGTCGGCCAGAAGCTGACGGACGTGCCGGAGGGTGCGCGCCAGGGCGTCGCCGAGGAGCTGGCGCTGCTCGACAGGCAGATCACGGATGCCTACACGCGTCTCGCGGAGACGCGTCAGGCCCAGGCGGGGGACGCCAGTTACGTCGACAACGCCATCCTCGGCCCACTGAAGTCCAAGCGGGTGGCCACCCTCGACCGGATCAACATCAACATCAACCGGGCGGGCGGTAAGGCTCCGCAGGAGCTCGACCAGTTCGCCCAGTGCCAGGGCGTCCCGGCCGAACAGCCCGAGCCCAACGACGGTGACGGCGAGGACCAGAACAACGACGGCCAGGACCAGGACAACGACGGTCAGGACCAGGGCGACGGCCAGGACGGCGGTCAGGACCAGGGGGACGGTCAGGACCAGGGCAACGGCGGTCAGGCCGGCAACGGCCCGGTGGCCGACGACTTCATCAACATCGAGGACGTCCAGCCGGGCTCCCGCAACCTGCCGAACGGTCTGGCAGCGAACGGCGACTCCGGTTCGACGGGCAGTTTCACCACGAGCTGTGGCACCAACCCGAACAACAACCACAACTCGGACAACGTGATTGTCGCCCCCGGCGTGAGCAACGGTGCGCAGCACGTGCACGACTACGTCGGCAACCAGGCCAACAACGCCTTCGCGAGCGACGAGGACCTGGCGAACGGCGACACCAGCTGCCAGAACCAGGGGGACAAGTCGTCGTACTTCTGGCCGGTGCTGCGTCTGCAGGACGGTTCGCAGGACTTCGACCAGAACAACCCCGGTGGCGGCCAGGACGGCAACGTCGGCACGATCCTCGAGGCCAGCGAGGCCGAGCTGAAGTTCGTCGGCAACCGCACCAGCGATGTCGTCGCGATGCCGACGGCCCTGCGCATCATCACCGGTGACGCCAAGTCCTTCACCAACGGCCTGAACAACGCCAACACGTCCTGGAGCTGCACCGGCTTCGAGGACCGGCAGGTGACGGACAAGTACCCGATCTGCCCCGAGGGCAGCAGCGTGGTGCGGACGTCCAACTTCCAGAGCTGCTGGGACGGCCAGAACATCGACAGCGCCAACCACCGCACCCACGTGGACTTCGTGGAGGCGGACGGCACCTGCTCGAACGGTTTCCAGGCCATCCCCCAGCTGCAGGTCCGGCTGGTCTACGACGTCCCGGCCCCGCAGATCGAGAACGGACAGGTGGCAAACGCGTTCGCGGTGGACTCCTTCCCGGAGCAGCTGCACAAGCCGATCACCGACCACAACGACTTCATCAACTTCTTCGACGAGGACCTGATGAACGAGATGGTCGACTGCATCAACAACGGCGAGGACTGCCAGTAGTCCTGACCCGGTAGGAAGCCGGCGGTGGGATTTCCCACCGCCGGCTTTCGTCTGCGTCCGGACTTGCGCGCTCAGCCGTTGTGGCTGCCGCTGTTGTGACTGCCACCGGGATTCATGTGCGCGGACCCCTCCTCCATGGTCCCGCCGAGCCGGCCCTGCAGCGCCGTGACCGTCTTCTCCTCGCCGACGGCGACCCACTTGCGGCCGACGAGGTAGTAGCCGCCGTAGTCCTTCGCCCCGTTCAGCCACTCGCGCTGGCCGCGGTCGGTGGCGAAGGTCGCGAGGACGAACCTGCCGTCGGTGTTCTTGCAGACGGCCTGGCGGATCTCGTCGGCGTCCGTCGTCATGTTCGGCTCGCACTTCACCTCGGCGGCGAGGTGCTCCAGGCTGCCGGTCGCCGTCTCCGGTACGGCCGCCTGGTCGCCGTCGGAGCCACAGCCCGCCAGCGCCAGCACCGCCACGGCGCCGCCCAGGGCGAGCATCGGTCGGGTCAACCTCATCTGTTCCTCCGGTCCGGTCTTGGAGCAGGCACACATGCGCCTCAGTTCGATACGGCTGCGGCCCGCTCAGCACTCAAACCGATACCTCCACGCGTACGGCTGTGCGAAGGTGAGCCGGTGAACCAGAACCGGGAAGACCGAGCGGCCGCCGTCTGGGCCACCTTCGACGACTACGCCGACGACCGAGCGGCCGACTTCCGCGCCGTGATCGACGCGCTCGTCGCGAACTGCCCGAGGGCAGTCCCCTCGGGCCGTTCGAGCAGGCCTGCGCCTGGGACTCGACGGGTCACTCGGACAGGGCGGTCCCTCTGTACCGGGAGGCGCTGGCGCGCGGGCTCGACGGCTACCGTGGCCGCCGGGCGAAGATCCAGCTGTCCAGCTCGCTCAGGAACATCGGGCAGCCGGAGGAGGGCGTCAAGCTGCTGACGCCCGAACTGGACGCGCCCTCCGACGAGTTGGACGATGCGGTACGGGCCACGCTCGCCCTGTGCCTGTCGGGTCTCGGGCGTGATCGCGAGGGCCTGTCCCTCGTCCTGGGCGCCCTCGCGCCCCATCTGCCGCGCTACCAGCGGTCGATGGCGAACTACGCCCGCGCCCTGGTCGAGCCCCGGGACTGACGCACCGGGTGGCGGTGACCAACCGTCGATTCGCTCGTTCTGCTGAACGTGCAGTCACAGGATGTCGCCCAGCGCCAGAGCTCCGCACCAGCCGCCCCCACCGACCCGGTGGTCGACGTCGAACAGGCCGAGGCCGCGCTCGTCGAGCACTATCCGCGACTCGTCCGCCTCGCCTATCTGGTACTGCCACCGAGCCTGGGCCGCAACCGGCGCGTCCTGACCGCACACTCCCTCACCCAGCGCGCCCTGCCACGCGGCCGGGCCTCGGCCGCCGTGATCCCGGCCCAGTCCACGGGCCAGTCCGCAGGCCAGTCCACAAGCCAGGGCCGGGACGGCGACCCGGGCTACGCCTTCGTCCGCCTCCAGGTCCTGCGGACGGCGCTGGAGGCCGCCCTGCCGCTGCGGCGCAAGGCGTGGCCCAAGCGCTCCCAGCTGCCGCCACTGCTCCCCCAGGTGTGGGGTCTCAAGCTCTTCCCGCGCTCCGGCGGCGCCGACGAACTGGCCCTGGACCAGCGGCTGTCCGCCCTGTCCGCCCCCGCCCGCGCCGCCTACGTCCTGCGCGGCCTGGAGCAGTTGGCCGACCCCGAGGTGCACCGGGTGCTGACGGCCGCCGGCGTCGACGACACGGAGGCGGCGCTGGGCGAGGCCGACGCCGTACCCGCGCAGTACGCACTGCTCGACTCCCCCGAGTTCGACCCCTGCCTGCTCCACGCCCGGCCCACCGACCTGATGCGGCGCCGCCAGCGCACGAAGGCCGCGCTCGCCGCGGCGGCGGCCCTCGCCGTGAGCGGGGCGCTGCTCGGCCTGCCCGGCGACGGCTGGGGCCCCGACGGTCCCGCGGCCCCGTCGTACGCGCAGAACCCGGCGGCCGAGGCGGCCCTCGACCCCAGCAGGCTGACGAAGGTCTCCCCCACCGCCTGGCGGTCCTCCGCCCGCACGGACTTCTCCGTCTGGCCCGCGCGCGGCGACCTCACCGGTGACCGGGCGCTGCTGCGTCGCGCACTCGCCGTCTGGGCACGCCCCGGCGAGACCGTCCAGGTCTCGGCCACCCCCGGCACCCCGTCCGGCGGCCCGGCCGGCCCGCCCCAGCTGCTGTACGCGGGGAACGTCGACAACGCGCGCGTGGTGCTCCTCCACGACGGTCTGCGCATCGCCCGCTACGCCGAGCCGAAGGACGGCACTGCCGGCGCCGCCCTCGACTTCGCCCGCACCGACGGCGCCACCGGGGCCGAGGCGAACGCCGTGGTCCTGGACCGCACCGACGGCAACGTCCGCTATCTGACGGCGCCCTGGGTGACGAAGGTGGCCGAGCGGGACCTGCTGGAGCCGAGCTCCGGCGCGATGGACCTCACGATCACCGACGGGATCACCTCGCCGCTGGCCAGCCCCGCGACCAAGGCCGGCTCCTGCGCGTCGTGGAACGTCCTGCAGATCACCGACGACTCCGGTACGCGGCTGATGACGGACCTG
The DNA here is from genome assembly GCF_042731325.1 of Streptomyces sp. NPDC059866. Classification (NCBI taxonomy): domain Bacteria; kingdom Bacillati; phylum Actinomycetota; class Actinomycetes; order Kitasatosporales; family Streptomycetaceae; genus Streptomyces; species Streptomyces sp. NPDC059866. The sequence continues at coordinate 20,461 of NZ_JBHWJT010000046.1, forward strand.
GGCGAGCTGGTGCCGGCCCGCCTCACCACCGGGCGGCCGGGCAGGACGCACGACGCGGCCGGGGCGGAGTCGCTGCGCACCTGGGCGCCGTTCGGCTGTTCGCTGTTCGCGGTGCGCGGCCAGGGGGTGCGGTCGGTGAACGCCTGGCAGTACGCCGAGCAGCCGCTGCCCGACGCGAGCGGCACGGCGGCGTGGGTGTGCACGCGCGCGGAGACCTGGCGGGGCGGCGGCGAGCGGGCGCTGGCGCAGTTCCACACGCCGGGCGGGACGTACGGGGCGGTCGCCGCGAAGGCCGAGAACGTACCGGCGTGCGGGGCGCGCGATCCCCATGTGCTGGCGGGTGTGCTGTGGAAGTCCGAGGCGGGTTCCTGGTATCTCCTGGCCGCCGGCAGCCGCGACACCGCGTCGATCAGCACGACCGGCGGGGTGGAACAGACCGCGCAGGGCAACCTGTTGGCCGTACCCGCCAAGAAGGGCACTCAGGCCGAGCTGAAGGCGACCCTGACGGACGGGCGGTCGATCAGCGGCCTGCGCTAGCCGGACGCATATGAACACCCCTGGTCGGTCCTGTCCGATCGAGGCTGGATCCGATCGGTAAGGTGTTCGTATGTCTACCGGGGTTCGCCGCAGGATGGGTGTCGAGGAGCGGCGGCAGCAGCTGATCGGCGTCGCCCTCGAACTGTTCAGCCGCCGCTCTCCGGATGAGGTCTCCATCGACGAGATAGCGTCGGCCGCGGGCATCTCACGCCCGCTGGTCTACCACTACTTCCCCGGCAAACTCAGCCTGTACGAGGCCGCGTTGAGGCGTGCGGCGGACGATCTGGCGGGCCGGTTCGTGGAGCCGCACGAGGGTCCGCGGGGGGCGCGGCTGCTGCGCGTGATGCGCCGGTTCTTCGACTTCGTCGACCAGCACGGCCCCGGTTTCTCGGCGTTGATGCGCGGCGGCCCGGCGGTTGGCTCCTCGACGACGAACGCGCTCATCGATGCCGTACGGCAGGCCGCGTATGACCAGATCGTTGCGCATCTCGGCGTCGAGGAGCCGGCGCCCGCGCGGCTGGAACTGGTCGTCCGCTCCTGGATCTCGCTCGCCGAGTCGACGGCGCTGATCTGGCTGGACGGCCGGCGCGTCCCGCGCGCCGAGCTGGAGGTGCAGCTCGTGCACGACTTCGCCGCACTGGCCGCCGTCGGCGCCGCCCACGACGAGGAGCTGGCGACGCTGGTGCGCCGCGCCCTCAAGGACGAGCCGGGCGACGGTCCGTTCGGCGACCTGGTGGCCCGGCTGGTCTTGCTGGCGTCCTAGGGCCTGTCCTGGAGGCCGAACTTCCGGTACGACGGGTCGAGGTCGCGTACCTCGGCGGACGCGTGCAGTGCGAGGCCGTCGGCGGGCTTGATGTGCCGGCGCAGCAGGTCGAGTACGGCCTCGGTGAGCCGGACCTTGGTCTCGTCCGTGCGGCCGGCCAGCAGCCCCAGCGTCACATGGACGACCGCGTGCCCCTGGGTGTCCTCCCCGACCGTGGTGTCCTCGGTCCGCCGGAACTGCGTCTTGCACGCCGGCGGCTTCGCGGCCGCGATCTCGACCACCGTGGTGTGCAGGGCCCGCGCGAAGGCGGGCCGGTCGAAGTCGTCCGCGAGCTGCGCGGAGTAGTCGACGGTGATCTGCGGCATGGGTGCTCCTGTTCTACGTCGGACAGGAGCACCCTAACCGCAGCGTCGTCAGCCCGCCTGAGAGAAGACGGCGACCGTGCGGGCCGGGACCGTGAAGGTGCCCGATCCCGCCGTGTGGGTCGCGTCCTTCACGACCGGGTCCTCGCCCGTCGCCTGTACCGGGTGCAGCCGGTAGTTCACCCCTTCCGTCGCCTCGATGCGCTGCTCCTGCCGCTCCGGGGTGGCGTTGAACACGACGACCAGGTCACCGAGCCGCATGGTGATCACGCCCGGCGTCTCGTCCTTGCCGGACAGCGGGAAGGAGAGCCGTGACTGGACCTGATCGGCGGTGTCGAGGGAGAAGGCACTCTCCGTCGTACGGATCCTCAGCAGGTCCCGGTACGCCGCCGAAGCACCCTCGATCTGCGTGCAGCCGACGCCGACCGTGTTCAACAGGGGTTTGGCGTAGGGCCACTTGGGCTCGTTGTCGGCCGCCATCGGCAGTCCGCGGCCGAAGCCGTTGCCGTCGGCGCAGTTCCAGTGGATGGCGTTGAACCAGTCGCCGCTGTCGTAGGAGTTGCGGTCCAGGGACTTGGAGCGCAGCAGGTCGGTGCCGGCCTGGGAGAGGGACGGCCCCTGCGAGAGGGTGGCCGTGGCCATCGCCAGGACCTGCATCCGGGCCCGGTCGTCCGCACTCGCCGATGCCGGGAGCTTGTAGGCCAGGGCGTCGAACAGGGTCTCGTTGTCGTGGGCGTCGGCGTAGGCGAGGGCGTCACCGGGGGCGGCCGCGTAGCCGGCCGGGGCGCCGTTGTAGTCGACCTCGGAGCCCTTGACCTCCTTGCCGCTGGTGTCGGTGAAGGTGAAGTCGGCGAGGTTGCCGGACAGGCCCACCTTGATCAGGTCCTGGTAGTGCAGCAGGCGGGCCTTCTGTTCGGCCGGACTGCCGTTGCTCGTCGAGGAGTTGGGCTCGTTGTACAGCCCGGACGCGAAGCCCTGGACGCCGGGGTCCTCGTCGAACGGGCCGCCACCGCGGACGGCGTCACGGGCGCGGTCGGAGAAGGTCGCGACACCGGTTCCCGCCATGTTGTTCTGCGTGGCCTGCTCGAAGCGGGCGTCGTCGGCGATCTCGCCGAAGTTCCAGCCCTCGCCGTAGAGGATGATCTTCTTGCCGTCGACGCCGTCCTTCTCCGGGGTCAGCGCGTCGAGGGCCTTGCGTACGGCGACGATGTTGGCCTTCGGGTGGTGGCCCATGAGGTCGAAGCGGAAGCCGTCGACCTTGTACTCCTTGGCCCAGGTGACCACCGAGTCGACGACCAGCTTGCCCATCATGGCGTTCTCGGTGGCGGTGTTGGCGCAGCAGGTGCTGGTGGCGACCGTGCCGTCCGCGAGAAGCCGGTGGTAGTAGCCGGGCACGATCCGGTCCAGGACGGACGTCCGCTCCTGCCCGCTGGCCGCCGTGTGGTTGTAGACGACGTCCATGACGACCCGCAGGCCGTCCTCGTTCAGCGCCTTGACCATCTTGCGGAACTCGACCGTACGGGCCGTACCGTCCGGGTCGGTGGCGTACGAGCCCTCGGGGACCGTGTAGTGGTACGGGTCGTAGCCCCAGTTGTAGGCGTCCTTCGCGGCGATCTTCGCCACACACTCCTGCTGCTTGTCGGAGTCGGCCGGGAGGGAGGCGAGGTCGCAGTCGACGGTCGCCTGCTCGGACTTCTTCTCCGGGATGGTGGCGATGTCGAAGGCGGGCAGGAGATGGACGTACGACGTGCCCGCCTCGGCCAGCTCACGCAGGTGCCGGGAACCGTCGCTCGCCCTGTCGGTGAAGGCAAGGTAGGTGCCCGGGTCCTTGGCCGTCCTGTCCTCGACCGAGAAGTCCCGGACGTGCAGCTCCTGGATCTGGGCGTCCTTCAGCGGTACGGCCCTGGGCTTGGCGTACGAGGACCAGCCGCTCGGCGCCAGGGACCTGTCGTCGAGGTCGACGACCAGGCTGCGCTCGGAGTTCGCGGTGAGGGCGACCGAGTAGGGGTCGGTGACCTTGTTGGTGACGACCTTGCGGACGCTGGGCGCCCAGACCTCGACGACGTACCGATACGGCTTGTTCTTCCAGGACTTGGGGCCGGTGACGGACCAGACGCCGGTGGTGTCGTTCCGCTTCATGGCGACGGTGGAGTCACCGATCTCGAGCTTGACCGACTGTGCCGTGGGCGCCCAGACGGCCAGCGTCGGGCGGCCCTTGTGGAACGTCGGCCCGAGCTCGGTCTTCGTCGCGTCGTACAGATCGTCGAGTACGCCGGCGATCTGCACGCCCGTCGCCGCGAGTACGGCACCGTTCGCGGCGTGCTGGGCGGCCACGACCTGGCCGCGCAGGGCCTCGCGGACCCGGTCGCGGTCACGGGGGTCGACGGACCAGGCGGTGTGGTCCTTCAGGTGCGGGAACTTCGCCTTCTGGGCGTCGGTGAGGGTGGTCTTCGACAGGCGGAGCCACCGCGCCTCGCCGGTCAGGGTGCCGTCCTCGACGGCGATCGAGCCGTCCCGGCTGTACAGCAGCTGGGTGGAGGCGGCGGCGCCGGAGCCGTTCCAGGCGACCGTGTTCCGGTCGATCCAGACCGCCTTGGAGGTGGTCAGGTCGAGGGCGGCGGCTCTGCCCGCCGGCTGCGGCAGCAGGTACTTCTCCTGGCCGTTCAAGAGCCACACCTCATGGCCGTTCGCCTTGAGGTCGAGCGCCTGGTCGGCGGAGAGGTCCTTCTCGTCGCCCTTGTGGATGATGTAGCTGAGGCTGGTGGCACCCTCGGTGAGCGGTACCTCGAAGACCGCACCATAGGAGTCAGTCTTCACCGGCATCAAGGGCTTCGACCACTCGGTGGGGTCGGCGGCGCCGCTCCAGACGTGCATGCCCCAGCCGTCGTAGTTCCCGTCGGCGCGGTGGTAGTGGAGGACGGCCTTGGTCGTGTCCTGCGCCGGGTACTCCGGGCGTTCCGTCCGTACGGCCTCCTTGCCCTGCTCGATCCAGACCTCGCCGGTCTTGGTCACATCGATCGAGCGGTCGGCGGAGACGTCCTTGTTGCCGTCCTTGTCGATGACCAGGAAGCCGACGTTCGAGGCGCCGGGCTTCAGCTTGACGTAGGCGAAGGCACCGTAGGCGTCGCGGCCGGTGAAGGGGTGGCTGTCCGGCCAGGTGGTGGACTCGCCGTCGGCGAGATCGCCCCAGGCGTACAGGCCCCAGTCGGCGTAGTTCCCGTCGGGGCGGTTGTAGTGGACGATCGCGTAGTCGCGGGAGGAGGCGGTGGGGGGTGCCTCGGTGGGCGGGGTGCCGGTGGTGCTGGTGGCTGTGGCGCTCGAGGTGCGGCCGGTGGAGTCGATGACGACGGCCTTGTAGCGCAGGGCGGTGCCCGGGGTCACGTCCTTGCCGATGGCGTGGGTGACCTTGTAGGGGGCGTGGTCGGCGGAGCCGAGGGTGCGCCACTTGCCGGAGCCGGTCTGGGCGGCGAAGACGACGCGGTTGAGCCGGCCGCCCTCGACGTCTGCCGTGAGTTCCACGGTGCCGGTGGCACCGGCGTCCGGTGCCCGGAGGGTGATGGCCGGCTCGGCGGCGGGCTTGGCGGGCGGGCCCGCGGCCTTGAGGACGACCGCCGAACCGCCCGGGACGGTGAGCGTGACCTTCTTGTCGTCGGCCGCGGAGGTCACGGACGCGTCGGTGCCGTAGATGCCCCGGTACGTCATGCCGGCCGAACCCGTCGGGAAGGTGGCTGTCTTCGCGTCGTCGGCGTTGTTGAAGGCGACGAGGTACTCGGTGCCGATCGCGGCGTCCGTACGGGAGAACGCGTAGATCCCGGCGCCGTCGGCGGCGTACCGCTCGGCCTGGATGCCATCGGCGAGGGCGGGATGCTGCTTGCGGAGTTTCGCTAGAGCACTGATCTGCTTGTAGAGCGGTGATCCCGCGTCGTAGGCGTCGCTCGCGTGGGTGCGGTCGGTGCCGAGCTGGTCGTCGTCCAGATAGTCGGCCGTGCGGGACGCGAACATCGTCTGGCGGGCGTCCTTGTCACCGCCCGAACCGGTGAAGCCCTGCTCGTCGCCGTAGTAGATCACCGGGTTGCCCCGGCTGAGGAACATCAGCTCGTTGGCGAGCCGCGCCTTCTTCAGCAGCTCGGCGTCGCTCGCGCCCGCGTTGTCCTGCTTGAGGAAGGCGCCGATGCGGCCCATGTCGTGGTTGCCGAGGAAGGTGACCTGCTCGTACGCGTTGGCCTTGTCGGTCGTGTACTTGTAGTCGTCCGCGAAGACCGAGGCCAGCTTCCGGGCGCTGCCGTCCTGGGAGGCGTAGGCGCGGGCCGCGTCCTGGAAGGGGAAGTCGAGCGTGGAGTCGAGGCGCCCCTGGGTGACGTACGGGGAGGTCACGGCGGTGTCGGCCGAGTACACCTCGCCGAACATGAAGAAGTCGTCCCGCCCCTGCCGGGCGGCGTAGGCATCCAGTGCCGTCGCCCACTGGGTCCAGAACTCCATGTTGACGTGCTTCACGGTGTCGATGCGGAAGCCGTCGATGTCGAAGTCCCTGACCCACCGCTGGTAGATCTTCTCCATGCCCTCGACGACCTCGGGACGCTCCGTCCACAGGTCGTCGAGACCGGAGAAGTCGCCGTACGTGGTCGACTCGCCGGCCCAGGTGGAGTCACCGCGGTTGTGGTACATCGTCGGGTCGTTGAGCCAGGACGGGACCTTGACGTCCTTCTTGGCGTCGGCGACGACGGGCGTGCGCGGGAAGGAGTCGGCGTCGGTCTTCGGGAAGTCGCGCCGGCCGTCGGCGTAGTCGGCGTCGTCGAAGGGCTCGCCGTCCTTCGTCAGGTACGGGAAGGCACCCTTGGACAGGTAGTCGTAGGACTTCTCCTCGTAGTCGACGACGTCGGCGGTGTGGTTGGTGATGACGTCGAAGAAGACCTTCATGCCCTTGGCGTGCGCCTTGGAAATGAGGGTCTCGAGGTCCTTGTTGGTGCCGAAGTGCGGGTCGACCTGGGTGAAGTCGGTGATCCAGTAGCCGTGGTAGCCGGCGGAGGCGTTGCTCCCCGTCCCCTGCACGGGCTGGTTCTTGAAGATGGGCGCCATCCAGATGGCGGTGGTGCCGAGGCCCTTGATGTAGTCGAGCTTCTTTGTCAGGCCCTTGAGGTCGCCGCCCTGGTAGAAGCCCTTGTCGGTGGGGTCGTAGCCGGTGGTGAGGCGTGAACCGGTAAGCCCGCCACGGTCGTTGCCACTGTCCCCATTGGCGAATCGGTCCGGCAGGACGAAGTAGAACTGCTCGCGGGTGAGGTCGTGCCGGGCGGGCTCGGCGGCGAGCTTCGCGTCGGACGGAGGCGGGGGCGGGGTGTCGGCCCGGGCGGCGAGGGGCTGGACGAGCGCTGCGGCGAGCGCGGCCACGGTGACGGCCGCGACCCGTCTGGCATGGGCGATACGGCGCGTGCGGGGCGCCGGCCATCTCGGTATCACAGGCGTGAACTCCTTGCGATTACGGCTCGATTGCGGGTTCCGACCCCTGCGCCGCGGCACGGCATCGTCGCCGGGCGCCGGCGTGACCGTATCGCTGGCGAAAGCTTTTCAGCAAGAGTCTTGAAACCGACGGCAAGGAATTTCAGCACAGGGTGCGGTGGAGCCGGCTCCAGTGCCCGCGGAGCCGTCGGCCACGGTGAACGCGGGTGGTGGCCGCGCCGCGGTCGGTGCGCAGGCGGGTGGGGTCGACACCGAGGGCGTCCGCGATGGCTTCGAGAGTGTGTCGGTGACGCCGCGCTCGATCTTGCGGATCGTACCGGGCGCGACGCAGGCCGCGTCAGCGAGCTGCTTCTGCGTCATCTCGCGAACAACCCCACCAACTTCCCTACCAGTGGGGCTGCTTCGTGTCGATCAGCCGCCGGCAATGGCGGCGAGCTCGGTCAGGCTGTCGATCCGCCAGTCCGCCGCCGCCACAACATCGGGGTCGTCCGCCCACAGGTGCCCCCACGGGCCACGGCGGATATGCGCAGCACGCAACCCCGTCGCCTTCGCCGGGAACACGTCGTTGACCGGGTGGTCGCCGACATAGAGGACCGCCGTCGGAGCGGCCTGCGCCACTTCCAGAACTCGCCCGAAGAACTGCGGCTGCGGCTTCGCCACACCCCACTCCCCCGAGGTCACAATGAGATCGGCCTGGAGATCCAGGCCGCGCAGCAGCTCACCAGCGCGGGATGTCTGATTGCCCGCGATGATGACGCGCACACCGGCCTCGCGGAGCGCGGACAGGGCCGGGCGGACGTCGTCGTAGAGGTCGCTCTCGTCGAGCTGCTCGCCACAGCCGGCGGCTTCGCGGGCATGGTACTCGGCGGCAACGTCGATTCCCGGACGCACGAGCCGGAGAGCATCGGCGTTGTCCCGGCCCTGCGCTACAACGGCACCGACGAGCGCGGAGAGGGTGTGACGGGGTACGTCCAGCCAGTCGGCCCACGAAGCCCAGTAGCGGTCGTCCCTTGTGATCGTCTCGCCGACGTCCAGCACGATGGTCTCAATCACCCTGGGAGCCTACGGCGCGGCGGCAGTTGCTCCGCGTCTGCACCTGACGTCAGCGCAGCTCGAGCCGCATCAGAATCCGGGGATGACCGGCCAGCACCGAGGTCGTGTCGGCCGCGTGGACGAACCCGGCGCGTTCGAAGTTCTTCCGGAGCCCGGCGTACGCCATCGTCAGGTCGACCCTGGCGTCACCGTTGTCGAGGGGGTACGCCTCGATGGCCGGGGCACCGTGACCACGGGCGAATTCCACCGCACCGGCGATGAGGGCGTGTGTGATGCCCTGCTTCCGGTGGCCGGGGCGTACGCGGATGCACCACAGCGACCAGACCGGCAGGTCGTCGACGTGCGGGATCTTGCGGTTGCGCGCGAAGGACGTGTCCGAGCGGGGCGCCACGGCCGCCCAGCCGACCGGCTCGTCGCCGTCGTAGGCGAGCACCCCCGGAGGGGGGTCCTTACGGCACAGCTCAGCCACGTACTCACCGCGGGCCGGCCCGCGCAGCTCCTTGTTGAGCTTGGAAGGGATCCGGTAGCTCAGGCACCAGCAGACGTTGGCTCCGGGCGACTTGGGGCCGAGCACGGCACGGACGTCCTCGAAGACCGAGGCCGGGCGAACTTCGATGGCCATGGCACCACGATGTCACGGCACACCGCCGGTCACGCCGTTTCCCCGTGGTTTCAGGAGGAGACCGTGGCGGCAGGTGGCGTCCATCGGCGGGTGCGCGACACCGTACCGGCGACGCCGTACTCCTTCTTCAGCTGTTCGGGGACGGCGTAGTGCATGACGCGTCCGCGGGTGAGGGAGGACAGCTCGAAGATCGTGGTCAGATGGCCGAGGCGGTCCAGGGCCCAGGCGCCGAGGGGCGAGCGGTCCTCGATGGTTTCGAGGACGCCGAGCAGATGGGGCACGGCCCGGACGACGGTGTCCCACGGGGTGCGCGGCACCTGGAGCCAGTCGGCGCAGGTGTCGCCGACGAGGTGGCGGATGAGCGCGGAGACGATCGGGTCGAAGAAGGTGCCGGGCACGACCTCCTCGTAGAGGTCGATCAGCTGCCGGGTCAGGTGCGCGCCCTCCTCGGACGGGCCCATGTGCCGGATCATGTACAGGTCGAGGAACTGGCGGGCCTCGTCGAGGGACTGGGGTACGGCGTCCTGGTCGACGCCGAGCATCGCGCCGACCACGCGCCAGGCGTAGTAGTAGGCCTCCGCGCCCTCGGTCGACATATGGATGCCGAGGCGGTGCAGGCTGTCCAGCACGAGCAGGGAGAAGAACATCTGCCCGCCGATCATGTCCTCCTGGCAGATCGGCACACCCAGCGCCTCGGTGTCCCACCGGTTCTCGCGCTTCAGGTGGTGGCGGACGGCGGCGTGCAGGAGGCGGACCTTCTGGGCGGCGGGGATGAACCGGCTGCCGGCCTCGAAGGCGCCGGGCTGCATCAGGTAGACGGTGAACTGGCCGGTCTCCGCCATCCGTTTGGAGGGGTACTTCAGCCCGTGCGTGGCCGACAGCAGCCTCGCCACGTGCGGGACGACGTAGCAGGCGGGCATGGCGGCGAAGGACAGGGCGGTGGAGATGTGCACGTTGTTGTCGATGAAGAACAGCCGGGCCTTCTCCATCTCGCCCCAGTCGACCCAGGTGGGCGGGACACTCGTGGCCCGAAGGTACTCCCGGGCGACATCGGGCAGCCCGTCCGGCAGCGGGGCGCCCACGGTGGAGACGTACCGCATCAGCGTGTTGAACTTGCCCACCTCCCCGCGCTCGAAGAGCGTGGCGACGGTGGCGTCGGCGAGTTCGTCACCGGCCCGCCGCAGGGCGTCCATCGATGCCTCGGTGCAGATCATGACAGGGTTCCTTGTCTTCAGGACGGGCGGACCGCCGCCGAGTGCGCCAGCGCGGTCAGGGCAGCGGCGGCGTGCGCGGGTACGTCCAGCTCGTGGAGAGCGCCGAGGGCCTCCTCGACCCGAGCGGTGATCATGTCCTCGACGCGGTCGGGTGTCCGCAGCCGGCGCATCACCTCGCGCACCGCGTGCAGCCCCTCCTCGTCGAGGTCGGGTCGGCCCAGCAGGGCCTGCAGCCGCTCCCGGTCGTCCGCACCGGCGACGCGCCAGGTCTCCGCCAGCAGGGCCGTGGGCCGCTCGCCGCGTACGTCGTCGGCGTTGGCCTTGCCGGTCCGTTCCGGGTCGCCGAACAGGCCGAGCAGGTCGTCCCGCAGCTGGAACGCCTCACCCAGCGGCAGCCCGTAGCCGGAGTAGCCCTCGCGCAGCCGCTCGCCCGCCCCGGCCAGCGCGCCGCCGATCAGCAGGGGCTGCTCGACGGTGTACTTGGCGGTCTTGTACCGGATCACCTTCAGCGACGCCGCGGTGTCCGGCTCGGCGCCGGTCCGCAGGATCTCCAGGCACTCGCCCGCGATCAGCTCCCGGGCCAGCACCGGCCACAACGGGCGGGCCCGGGCGAGGTACGCGGCGGGCAGACCGCTGGTGGTGAACAGCTGCCCGGCCAGCCCCATCAGCAGATCCCCCACCAGCATCGCCAGCGACCTGGCGGCGGCAACGGCACGCGGGCGACGGCGTACGGCACCGCGCAGGGCGATGTGTGCGGTGGGCCGGCCGTGCCGCAGCGCACTGTCGTCGATGAGGTCGTCGTGCACGACCGCGGCGGCGTGCACCAGCTCCATGGCGGCCGCCGCCCGCACCAGCGCGTCGCTGTCCGGCTGTCCCGCCGCGCGCCAGCCCCAGTAGCAGAACGCCGCCCGCAGCCGCTTGCCGTCCGCGACCGCCGCCTCCAGCTGGTCGGCGACCGGACCCAGCACCGGATCGATCGCCGCGAACCGCTCGGCCTCCTGGGCGACGAACAGCCGCAGTACGTCGTCGACGCGGGTCTTGAAGGCGGCCGGCTCCCACCGGTCAGACGTCATCGGCGGCGGCCTGCCGGGACCGGGCGTGCCGGGCGTGCCGGGCGTGCCGGGCGAGGATCTCCAGATGCGCCGGCGGTACGGCCGTGTACCGGTCCAGCGCCAGGCGCCCCCGCGCCATCAGATCGTGCTCGGCATCCGCCGCCAGCTCGGCGGCGTCCGAGCGGCGCAGCAGCCCCCGCACCGTCCCGAGGGCCGTGCCCAGCGTGCTCACCGCCAGATCGGCCAGCCCGGCGGCCAGCAGGACCGCCCGCTGATCCAGGCCCCCGTCTCGTCCCGCTTCCTGCACCATGCCTCTCCCCACGCAGCAGGTACGGGCGGCGCCGGTCACGCGCCGCCCGTACCAGGATCGGAGCACGCCGGTCGCGGGAGAGAGGGAACTCACGACCGAGTGAACAGCCGCTTGCCCGTGCGGATCGTGCTCAGCAGCTCGACTTGCCCGCGTAGATCGCCAGCGCGGTGTTGCTGCCGAGCGTCGCCGTCAGCTGGCCGGAGCCGTTCACGGTCACCGTCGTGTTGTTCTGGACGTTGCAGTACGTCCCCGCCGGCAGCGACGTCTGGTACGTCCGGCTCAGCGAGCCCGACTCGTGGTTGATGGCCACGAAGCCCTTGCTGCCCCGGCCGAACGCGATCGCATCGCCGCCGTTGTCCCACCAGTTGGTGACGGCCTCACCGCGCGCGGCGTTGCGGAAGGCGACCATGGACTTGATCTCCGGCCAATTGTGCTGGCACTTCCAACCGTCCTGCCAACAGGCGTTCATCGTGCCGCTGTTGGGCGGGCCGGCGTCGTGGTCGGTGAATTCATAGCCGGAGTTGATGTCGGGGGCGCCGTAGGGCCAGGCCAGCATGAAGACATTTGCCAGCGTGTAGTTGGCGCCGTCCTTGTAGTTCAGGGTGGAGCCGTTGCGCTCGGTGTCGTGGTTGTCGACGAAGACACCGGAAGCGCCGCTGTTCATGTAACCCCAACCCTCGCCGTAATTCTTGAGGTAGGCCAGGTTCTCGTTGTTGAAGACCCGCTTGAGGTCGTACGCGTACCGGAACTCCTGCACGTCCCCGTTGCCGGTGTACTCCGTCGGCTGGACGGCCTCCCCGCTGCCGTAGATGACCTCCTGCTTCCAGTACACCGACGGGTTGCTCAGCCGGGACTTGATGTTCGCCAGGTCGGCCGTGTCCATGTGCTTGGCCGCGTCGATGCGGAAGCCGTCGACGCCGAGGGAGAGCAGGTCGTTCATGTAGCCGGCGATGGCGCCGCGGACGTAGGACTCGTTCGTGTCCAGGTCGGCGAGGCCCACCAGTTCGCAGTGCTGGACGTTCCAGCGGTCCTGGTAGTTGCTGATCTGGCTCGTGCAGTCGTCGAAGTCGGGCGACGAGTACAGGCCGGGGTAGTTGTACTTCGTGTACGACGAGCCGCCGGTGCCGGTGCCGCTGCCCGCCGACATGTGGTTGATGACCGTGTCGACGACGACCTTCACACCGGCCGCGTGGCAGGTGTTCACCATGTTCTGGAAGGCGGTGCGGTCGCCCAGCCGGCCGGCGATCCTGTAGCTCACCGGCTGGTACGAGGTCCACCACTGCGCGCCCTGTATGTGCTCGGCGGGCGGGGAGACCTGCACGTAGCCGTAGCCGGCGGGGCCGAGGGTGTTGGTGCACTCGCGGGCGACCGAGGCGAAGTTCCACTCGAAGAGGACGGCCGTGACGTCCTTGGCGCCGGGCGGGGCGGCCTGTGCGGTGGGTGCGGCGGTTGGGTTCATGACAAGGGCGGCCGCGAGGGCGGCGGCCCCGGAGAGGGTTCTGCGTGCCATGTGGGGGTTCCTTCACCGTTGAAGGTTCTTGCTGAAATCTTTCAGCAACCTTGCAGTGACGGAGATGTTAAAGGCCCGCCGCCCGAAAGGGCAGCGGGCCGTACGAACTTCAATGAAAAATCTTGCGACGGGCCGTCAGGACCGGCCCGGCCGCGGCCGTCAGGCGGTCGTGCACCACACCGTCGTGTCGGCGGGCACCTTCACCTCGCCGTCCGCCTCGGACACCTCACCGCTGGCGAGCAGCAGCCGGCCGTGCGCCGGAGCGGTCACCGACTCGCCGGTGGTGTTCGCGACGCACACGAACTCCCCGCGCCGGAAGGCGAGGACGCCCTCGGGCGCCTTCAGCCACTCGACCGAGTCGCCCGCGCCGAGGTCGGACTGCGCACGGCGCACGGCGAGCGCGGTGCGGTACAGCTCCAGCGTCGAACCCGGCACCCCCTGCTGCGCCTCGACGCTCAGCTCGCCCCACCCGTCCGGCTGGGGCAGCCAGCTGCCGCCGCTGCCGAAGCCGTACGACGATCCCGTGCGCGTCCAGGGGATCGGCACCCGGCAGCCGTCGCGGAAGCCGTCCTGGCCCGCGCCGCGGAAGTACGCGGGGTCCTGGCGCACCTCGTCGGGCAGGTCGACGACGTCCGGCAGGCCGAGTTCCTCGCCCTGGTAGATGTACGCCGAGCCGGGCAGCGCCAGCATCAGCAGGGTGGCGGCCCGGGCCCGCTTCAGGCCCAGTTCGCGGTCACCGGCCGTACGGATCTGGGTGCCGAGACCGGGCGGGTTGGCGAAGCGGGTGGCGTGCCGGGTGACGTCGTGGTTGGACAGCACCCAGGTGGCGGGGGCGCCGACGGGGCGCATCGCCTCCAGGGTGCGGTCGACGACGGTGCGCAGTTCTTTGGCGTCCCAGTCGGTGCTCAGGTACTGGAAGTTGAAGGCCTGGTGCAGTTCGTCGGGGCGGACGTAGTGGGCGGTGCGCTCGACGGTGGGGGTCCAGGCCTCGGCGACGAAGATCCGCTCGCCCGCGTACTCGTCGAGGATCGTGCGCCACTGGCGGTAGATGGCGTGCACGCCGTCCTGGTCGAAGAACGGCATGACATCGTTGCCCAGCAGCTTCACCTGGTCGTGGGAGCCCAGGTCCGGCAGGCCCTCGGCCTTGACCAGGCCGTGGGCGACGTCGATGCGGAAGCCGTCCACGCCCATGTCGAGCCAGAACCGCAGGATGGAGCGGAACTCGTCGCCGACCGCCGGGTGCTCCCAGTTGAAGTCGGGCTGCTCCGGTGCGAAGAGGTGCAGGTACCACTCGCCGTCCGGGACGCGGGTCCACGCCGGGCCGCCGAAGATGGACTCCCAGTCGTTGGGCGGGAGTTCGCCGTTCTTGCCCTTGCCGGGGCGGAAGTGGTAGCGGTCGCGCAGCGGGGAGCCGGGGCCTTCCTCCAGCGCCCGCTTGAACCATTCGTGCTGGTCGGAGGAGTGGTTCGGGACGAGGTCGACGATGATCCGCAGGCCCAGCTCATGGGCGTCGCGGATCAGCGAGTCCGCGTCGAGCAGCGAGCCGAACATGGGGTCGACGGCCCGGTAGTCGGCGACGTCGTAGCCGGCGTCGGCCTGCGGTGAGGCGTAGAAGGGGCTGAGCCACACGGCGTCCACGCCGAGGTCGCGCAGGTACGGGAGTCGGGAGCGTACGCCGTCCAGGTCGCCCATGCCGTCGCCGTTGCTGTCGGCGAAGCTGCGCGGATAGACCTGGTAGATCACCGCGTCGCGCCACCAGTCGCGGCGCTTGGTGACGGTGGCGACAGCGGAGGTTTCGGCCGGGTCGGCGGAGTGCTGGCTCATGGCGTCCTATACGTAAGCGATGGTCGGGTCATCTGGCGTGCGGGGTGGGCGGCGGGTGACGAGGCGGCCGCGGTGCCGGCGGGGTCGGAAGGACACCGCGGCCGCCACCCGCGCGGACAGGGCGCGGGAGTCGGAGCGGGCTCAGCCCTTGGTGCCGCCGGCGGTGAGGCCGGTCACCAGGTTCTTCTGTACGAGGTAGAAGAACGCGGACACCGGTATGGCGATCAGCACCGCGGTCGCGGCCATCAGGTTGCGCTGGGCGTCGTGCTCGCTGACGAAGCTCTGCAGACCGACGGCGAAGGTGTACTTCTCGTCGTCCAGCAGGAACGTCGTGGCGAAGGCGACCTCACCGAAGGCGGTGATGAAGCTGTAGAAGGCGGCCACCGCGAGGCCCGGCCGGGCGAGCGGCAGGATCAGGCGCAGGAAGGTGCCGAAGGGGGACAGTCCGTCGACACGGCCGGCCTCGTCTATCTCGAAGGGGATGGTGTCGAAGTAGCCCTTCATCAGCCAGGCGCAGTACGGCACGGCGGTGGAGCAGTAGACCAGGATCAGGCCGATGTAGGTGTCGATGAGCTGGAGCTCCGACAGGATCTGGTACATCGGCACCATCAGGACGGCCACCGGGAACATCTGGGTGACCAGCAGCACCCACATGAACTTCTTGTACCCGGGGAAGCGCATGCGGGAGACCGCGTAGCCGGTGGTGGCGGCGATGAGGACGCCGATGACCGTGGTGCCGAGGGAGACGACCAGCGAGCTCTTCAGCCAGTCGAAGAAGTTCGTCTCCTGGAGCACGAAGGAGTAGTTGTCGAAGGTCATCTTCGACCAGATGCGCCCGGGGTGGAGGTAGTCGTCCTTGTCCGGGCCGAGGGACAGGAAGACCAGCCAGGCGATCGGGAACAGCGCGATCAGACTCGCGACGGTCAGGATGCCGTGCGAGGCGAGGGTCCCGAGAAGGCTGCGCTCTCCGCGCCGGCGCGTCCCGCCGGGCGCGGCGGGGGCGGGGGCCTGGTCCGCGGTGGCGGACTTCTGAACGGTCGTGGTGCTCATGGGGACTCCTGCCTCAGATCGCGAGCTGCTGCTCATTGCGGTTCAGCCAGCGGCGGTAGAAGGAGGTGAAGACGATCAGGATGGCCAGCAGCAGGATGCCGTAGGCGGCGGACTGAGCGAAGTCACGCGGCTGCTGTCCGAAGCCCAGGTAATACGCCCAGGTGACAAGAATCTGGGCGTCCGGCGCAGTGTTGCCGAAGAGCAGGAAGATCACGGCGAACTGGTTGAAGGTCCAGATCACGCCGAGCAGGACGACGGTGGAGCTGACCGACCTCAGGCCCGGCAGGGTGACGTACCGGAACCGCTGCCAGGCGTTCGCGCCGTCCATCTCGGCGGCCTCGTACAGCGTGGAGTCGATCGACTGGAGCCCGCCGAGCAGCGAGACCATCATGAACGGCACACCGCACCAGGTGTTGACCATGATCGCGGCGAACCGCTGCCAGAAGGTGTCCTCCAGCCACTGCGGCGTCGGCAGGTGCAGGGCCTCCAGGCCGGAGTTGAGGATGCCGCCGTCGGCGAGCATGAAGCGCCAGCCGAAGACGGTGACGAAGGTGGGCACGGCCCAGGGCAGGACCAGGATCAGCCGGTAGAGGGTGCGGCCGCGCAGCTTCTGGTTGAGCAGCAGGGCGAGGCCGAGACCGATGGTGTAGTGCAGACCGACACAGGCGGCCGTCCAGACGATCGTCCAGATGAAGTGCGACCAGAAACGGTCGTAGGCGGTCTCGCCCCACAGGATGTCGGCGTAGTTGTCGAAGCCGATGAACTTGTAGGTGGCCTCGATCTCGTTGACGCCGATCGTGCGGGCCGTGTTGAGGCTGTTGGCGTCGGTGAGGGTGAGATAGAAGCCGTACGCCAGCGGATACAGCACGAGGACGCCCAGCACGAGGACCACGGGGGCGATCATCGCGTAGGCGTACCAGTACTTCTGGTAGCTGCGCCTCAGGCGCTGGACCGGACCGGGCCGGGGCCCGCGGTCACCGAGGCGCTTTCCGGTCGCTCGATCGATGGCGACTGTCATGGTTCGACAACCTTTGTGAGGGTCTGCAGATCAGGGGGTACGACGCACAGGCCGACGGCCGCCGGATCCTTCCCCCCATGAGTCAGGAGGATCCGACGGCCGGTCGGGGTCACTTGCTGAAGTCCGGAACCAGCTTGGCGATCGAGGTCTCGGCGCTGGAGAGCCCCTCGTCCAGGGACTTCTTGCCGCCGGCGACGGCGAGCAGCTCGTCGTCGAGCGGGCCCCACAGCGAGCCGTACTCGGGCAGTGCCGGGCGCGGCTGGGCGGCGGCCAGGACGCCCTGGTAGCCGGCGATGCCCGGGTCGGCCTTGACCTCGGCGGTGTAGGCGTCGTCACGCGTGGGGAGCGTGTTGTTCTTCAGGGCGATGGTCTCCTGGGCCTTCGCCGAGGTCATGAAGTTCACGAACTTCAGCGCGGCCTGCTGGTGCGCCTCGTCGGAGCCGGCGTAGACGGAGAGGTTGTGGCCGCCGGTGGGGGCGCCCGCCTTGCCGGTGGAGCCGGCCGGGACGGTGGCGATCCCGAGGTTCTCCTTGTCCTTGAACGCGGAGCCCTTGTAGAAGTTGGTGATCTCCCAGGGGCCCTGGATGATCGAGGCGACCTTGCCGTTGACGAACGCGTCCTGGATGTGGGCGTAGGCGTCGGCGGTGGTGTCGGCCTTGTGCAGGCCCTTGCCGTCGAAGAGGTCCAGCCAGGTGCCGTACGCCTTCTTGGCCTCGGGCGAGTTCACGGTGATCTTCTTGGCGTCGGCGTCGACGGTGTCGGTGCCCTCGCCGTAGAGGAAGGACTGGGCGTAGTAGGACTGGGTGGTGCCCCAGTAACCGTCGACGCCGGTCTTGTCCTTGATGGTGGCGGCGGCCTTCTTCAGGTCGTCCCAGGTCTTCGGGGCCTCGACGCCGGCCTTCTCGAAGAGGTCCTTGTTGTAGACCAGCGCGAGGGTGTCCGTGGTGAAGGGGACGCCGTAGGTCTTGCCCTCGTACTGGGCCTGCTCGATCAGGCTGGGCTGGAACTTGCCCTCCTCGGCGAGGGCCTCGGTGCCGTCCAGCGGCAGGAAGAAGCCCTTCTTGGCGAAGGCGGGGGTCCAGCCGACCTCGGAGCGCAGCACGTCCGGGGCACCCTTGGAGCCGGCGGCCGTGTCGAACTTGTTCTGCGCCTGGTCGAAGGGCACGTTGACGTACTTGACCTTGATGTCCTTGTTGGCGGCCTCGAACTCCTTGACCAAGGCCTGGTACGTCGGCGCCTCATTCGTGGCGTTGGAGGTGTCCCACCAGGTGATGGTGACCGGGCCGTCGGCCGAGTCGCCGCTGTCGTCTCCGCCGCAGGCCGTCGCCGCGAGGGCGAGGGACGCCACCAGCGCGGTGGCCGCTATGCCACGCCGCATGAGTTCTCCTTGAGGGTGAAAGCCCGTTGTGCTCAGGGCGCGGTCCCGTCTACCCGCCCTGTCGACTTGCCGACTGCGCCGTTGCCGCCGCCGGGCGACGTGAACGTAACAGCGATGTAAGCGTTGCGAAAGACCTTGCAGAAAAAAAGTGCAAGGCATCACTGAAGTTATCCGCGCGTGACCTGCCG
Source organism: Streptomyces sp. NPDC059866 (assembly GCF_042731325.1). NCBI lineage: Bacteria > Bacillati > Actinomycetota > Actinomycetes > Kitasatosporales > Streptomycetaceae > Streptomyces > Streptomyces sp. NPDC059866. Next base: position 38,796 of record NZ_JBHWJT010000046.1, read on the forward strand.
TCGACCGTCGTGAGACCGTTGTTCTGCGGGGTTGAGCGGGCACGGACCGTGTTGTGCAAGACTCTGCAAGCTCTTGCCATCCGTTTCACGAAGGGACGCCATGTCGCAGCAACCCGCAGCGCGCCGGTCGACCGCCCGCACCCGGCGTCCGATTGGTGTGCAAGGCGACATACGGCCGGTACAGTCCAGTGCCGTGACCACACGGCTTGCCGACATCGCTGCTCAGGCGGGGGTGAGCGAAGCGACCGTCAGCCGCGTCCTCAACGGGAAGCCGGGCGTCGCCGCCACCACCCGCCAGTCCGTGCTGGCCGCGCTGGACGTCCTCGGCTACGAGCGTCCGGTACGGCTGCGGCAGCGCAGCGCCGGTCTGGTGGGCCTGATCACCCCGGAGCTGGAGAACCCGATATTCCCTGCCCTGGCGCAGGTCATCGGCCAGGCGCTGACCCGGCAGGGCTACACCCCGGTCCTCGCCACCCAGACCCCCGGCGGCTCGACCGAGGACGAGCTCACGGAGATGCTCGTCGACCGCGGCGTCGCCGGCATCATCTACGTCTCCGGCCTCCATGCGGACACCACCGCCGACATGCAGCGCTACGAGCAGCTGCGCGCCCAGGGCGTGCCGTTCGTACTGGTCGACGGCTTCTCCCCCAAGGTGCAGGCGCCGTTCATCTCGCCCGACGACCGGGCGGCGATGACCCTGGCCGTCACGCATCTGGCGTCGCTGGGCCACACCCGGATCGGCCTGGCGCTCGGCCCGAAGCGTTTCGTTCCGGTGCAGCGGAAGATCGAGGGTTTTGTCCGGGCGATGCAGGACCAGCTGGGCCTCAGCCCGCAGACCGTCGAGACGGACCTCATCCAGCACTCCCTCTACACCCTCGAGGGCGGTCAGGCGGCCGCCACGGCGCTGATCGGCCGGGACTGCACGGCGGTGGTGTGCGCCAGCGACATGATGGCGCTCGGTGCCATACGAGCGGCCCGGCAGCTCGGCCTGGACGTCCCGAAGGACATCTCGGTCGTGGGCTTCGACGACTCCCCCCTGATCGCCTTCACCGACCCGCCCCTGACCACGGTCCGCAAGCCGGTCCCGGCGATGGGTCAGGCGGCGGTGCGCACGCTGCTGGAGGAGATCGGCGGGACGCCGGCGCCGCACAGCGAGTTCGTGTTCATGCCGGAGTTGGTGGTGCGCGGTTCGACCGCTTCGGCCCCTGGGGACCGGAATCGTCCGTAAGGCGGAGAACCGGTCGCTACCGCTAGTGCACGGGTACGAGTCGCCTGCCTCTTCCCGTCGTAGAACGTGCGTCCTGAACCCGACCAGGGGATGATCGGAGCCGGAAATCTTTTCTGGCAGACTCTGTGCCCATGGGTGACACGACCGTGACGACACAGGAAGGCCGGGAAAGAGTCCTTCCGCATCCCGTCGCGGACGAAACCGGGCGGGGCATCCTGCACCGGCTGCGCGCACCGCGCCGACCCCGCCTGTGGTTCGAGATCCTGCTGATCGCGGTGAGTTACTGGACGTACTCGCTGATCCGCAACGCGGTCCCGGAGCAGAAGGCCGAAGCGCTGCGCAACGCCGACTGGATCTGGAAGGCCGAGCAACAGCTCGGTATCGCCGTGGAGCAGTCCGTCAATCATGCCGCCAACTCGGTGACCTGGCTCATCGTCAGCATGAACTACTACTACGCGACGCTGCACTTCGTGGTGACGCTGGGCGTGCTGGTGTGGCTGTACCGCAGCCATCCCGGGCGTTACGCGGCGACGCGGCTGGTCCTCTTCGCGACGACGGGCGTGGCCCTGGTCGGTTACTACCTGTATCCGCTGGCGCCGCCGCGGTTGATGAACAGCGCCGACTTCATCGACACCGTCATGGTCCATCAGACCTGGGGTTCGATGGCCTCCGGCGACCTGAAGAACATGTCCAACCAGTACGCCGCGATGCCGTCCATGCACATCGGCTGGTCCGTGTGGAGCGGGCTGACGATCTTCGCGCTGGCGACGGTTCCGTGGGTGCGGGTGCTGGGGCTGCTGTACCCGGCGCTCACCCTGGTGGTGATCGTCGCCACCGCCAACCACTTCTGGCTCGACGCCGTCGGCGGCATCCTGTGCCTCGGCTTCGGCTACGCGCTGGCGCGGGTGTGGTACGGATCATGGCCGTACGCGCTGCCGCGCCGGGTCGCGAGCGGATCGGGGGACTCCCGGCGGGCGGGCCCGGGCGATTCGCGGTCGACGGGTCCGGGGGATGCCCGGTCGGCGGATCCGGACGACTCCCGGCCGGCGGGCCTGGGTGACTCTCGGCCGACAGGCCCGGGTGACTCCCGGCCGCAGGAGGTGCCCGGCCCCCGCACCCGGGCTCACGCCCCGTAGAACAGCTCCTCCACCACGCCCCGCGCCCTGCGTGCCGTACGCCGGTACGCGTCCAGCATGTCGCCCACGTGGCCCGGCCCGTACCCCAGGTAGCGGCCGACCGCGGCCAGTTCACGGGGGTCCGAGGGGAAGGTGTCCCCGGCGCGTCCGCGGACCAGCATCACGGCGCCTCGCACCCGGGTGGCCAGCACCCACGCCTCGTCGAGGGTCGCCGCGTCCTCGGCGGACACCAGCCCGGCCTCGCGCGCGGCTGCCAGAGCCTGGCGGGTGCGGGTCGTGCGCAGCCCCGGTTCCTGCCACCCGTGCCGCATCTGCAGCAACTGCACGGTCCACTCCACGTCGGACAGCCCGCCCGGCCCGATCTTGGTGTGCAGTTTGGGGTCGGCGCCCCGGGGCAGCCGTTCCGACTCCATCCGCGCCTTGAGCCGCCGGATCTCCCGTACGGCCTCCTCCGACAGCCCCTGCTCCGGATACCGCAGCGGATCGATCAGCTCGATGAACCGGCGCCCCAGGTCCTCGTCGCCGGCCACCGGTTCGGCCCGCAGCAGCGCCTGCGACTCCCAGACCAGGGACCAGCGGCGGTAGTACGCCTCGTACGACTTCAGTGTCCGCACCAGCGGTCCCGACTTGCCCTCGGGCCGCAGGTCCGCGTCGATCAGCAGCGGCGGGTCGGAGCTCGGGACCTGCAGCAGGCGGCGCATCTCGGCGACGACCCGGCCCGCGGCCTCGGCTGCCTCCCGTTCGCCGACTCCCTCCTGCGGCTCGTGCACGAACAGCACGTCCGCGTCGGAGCCGTAGCCCAGCTCGTGCCCGCCGAACCGGCCCATGCCGATCACCGCGAACCGGGTCGGCAGGGTGTCGCCCCAGCCCTCCCGGACCACGGCCCGCAGCGTCCCGGCCAGCGTCGCCGCCGTCAGGTCGGACACCGCGCCGCCGACCCGGTCCACCAGCGCCCCCTGGTCGGCCTCGACCGGCTGGGCCTCGGTGCCGTAGGAGCCGACGATGTCGGCGGCGGCGATACGGAACAGCTCCCGGCGCCGTACCCCACGGGCCGCGGTGACCGCCTGCTCACCGCCCTCGGCCCGGCCGACGGCCGCGAGGATCTCCTGCTCCAGGTGGGCCCGCGACCGGGGCCGAAGTCCCCCGCCGTCGCTGTCGCCGAGCAGCGCCACGGCCTCCGGGGCCCGCATCAGCAGGTCGGGGGCGAGCCGGCCGGCGGACAGCACCCGGGCGAGGTTCTCCGCCGCCGCACCCTCGTCCCGCAGCAGCCGCAGATACCAGGGCGTCTTGCCCAACGCGTCCGACACCTTGCGGAAGTTGAGCAGACCGGCGTCCGGGTCGGCGGAGTCCGCGAACCAGCCGAGCAGCACGGGCAGCAGGGTGCGCTGGATCGCGGCCTTGCGGGTGACGCCGGAGGCCAGCGCCTCCAGGTGGCGCAGGGCGGCGGCCGGGTCGGCGTAGCCCAGCGCGACCAGCCGTGCGCGGGCCGCCTCGGGGCTCAACCTGGCCTCGCCGGGGGCGAGTTGGGCGACCGCGTCGAGCAGCGGCCGGTAGAAGATCTTCTCGTGCAGGCGTCGTACGACGGCGGCGTGCCGCTTCCACTCCCGGTTCAGCTCGCCGACCGGGTCCGTGCGCAGGCCGAGGGAGCGGCCGAGGCGCCGCTGGTCGGCCTCGTCCTCGGGGACCAGGTGGGTACGGCGCAGCCGGTAGAGCTGGATGCGGTGCTCCATGGAGCGCAGGAAGCGGTACGCGGCCTCCAGTTGCGCGGCGTCCGTCCGCCCCACGTACCCGCCCGCGGCCAGCGCCTGCAACGCGGCCAGCGTCGTCCCGCTCCTGAGCGAGGCGTCCGCCCGCCCGTGCACCAACTGCAGCAGCTGTACGGCGAATTCGACGTCCCGCAGACCGCCCGGGCCCAGCTTCAGTTCGCGCTCGACCTCGGCGACGGGGATGTTCTCGACGACCCTCCGACGCATCTTCTGCACATCGGCGACGAAGTTCTCGCGCTCGGCGGCCTGCCACACCAGCGGCTCGAGGGCGGTGACGTACTCCTCGCCGAGTTCGACGTCACCGGCGACCGGGCGGGCCTTGAGCAGGGCCTGGAACTCCCAGGTCTTGGCCCAGCGTTGGTAGTAGGCGAGATGGCTGCTGAGGGTGCGGACCAGCGGACCGTTGCGGCCCTCGGGACGGAGATTGGCGTCGACGGGCCAGATGGAACCCTCGACGGTGGTCTCGGAGCAGATCCGCATCATGTGCGAGGCGAGCCGGGTCGCGGCGCGCAGCGCCTTGCCCTCGTCGGCTCCTTCGACGGCCTCGCCGACGAAGATGACGTCGACGTCGGAGACGTAGTTCAGCTCGTGGCCGCCGCACTTGCCCATCGCGATGACGGCGAGCCGGCACAGCGCGGCGTCGTCCGGCGCGGCGGCGCGGGCGATGCCGAGGGCGGCGCGCAGGGTGGCGGTGGCCAGGTCGGCGAGCTCGGCCGCGGTCTGGGCGACGTCGATCGTGCCGCACACGTCCCGCGCGGCGATGGACAGCAGACAGCGCCGGTAGGCGACGCGCAGCGTGACGGGGTCGGTGGCCTCGGCCAGGCCCCGCTCGAACTCCGCCACTCCGGGGTGCAGGTCCCGCGGCTCGTAGGTGACGAGGGCCTGCCAGTCGCCGGCGTGCCGGGCGAGGTGGTCGGCGAGGGCGGCCGAGGCGCCGAGCACACCGAGGAGACGGTCGCGCAGCGGCTTGGACGCGGTCAGGGTGTCGAGCAGTTCACGGCGTGCGGTGGGGGCGGGCTGGGCCTCCAGCAGGCGTACCAGACCGTGCAGGGCCAGGTCCGGGTCGGCGGTGGCGCCCAGCGCCTCCAGCAGCACCGGGTCGTCGCGCAGGCCTGCGAGCTCTGCTGCGGACAGGAGCCGCTCGGCGGCGGCGGGATCGGTGAAGCCGTGCCGCAGCAGCCGCGTGAAGGTACTGCTTCTGCGCCCCGGCGTCATCCTCGCCCTCCCGTCCTGATCAACGTGCCCCGAACCGAGCCTAACCGGACTGCCCGCGTCGGGCGCCGATGAGTTCCGCGGGCGTACGGGGTCTGCCCTCTCGAGGACCTTCAGGAGGCAGCTCATGATCGCCAAGCAACCACAGACCCGTCTCGACCAGCGCTACAGCGACGAGGCGGCCACCGCGACCCCCTGGTCGGAGGCCGAGGCACTGCTCGCCGGGTCCGAGCTGTTCTGGATCTCGACGGTACGCCCCGACGGGCGGCCCCATGTGACCCCTCTGCTCGCCGTCTGGTCGGACGGCCGACTGCACTTCTGCACCGGCCCCGAGGAGCGCAAGGCCCAGAACCTCGCCGCGAACCCGCACGTCGTGCTCACCACCGGCACCAACACCTGGAACAAGGGATACGACCTGGTGGTCGAGGGCGAGGCGGTGCGGATCACCGACGACGCCCGGCTGCGCGAACTGGCGGCCGCGTGGGAGGCGAAGTACGGCAGCGTCTGGCACTTCGACGTGGCGGACGGCTGCTTCCGGCACGGTGCGGGACACGCTCACGTCTACTCGGTGGCGCCGCGCACGGTTTTCGGCTTCGGTAAGGGGGATCCGTTCGGTCAGACCCGTTGGCGATTCATCTTGGAGGACCAGCAATGGACTTCACGCTCGAAGTGATCCCGCTGCCCGTGAGCGACATCGACCGGGCCCGTGACTTCTACCGGGACAAGGTCGGCTTCCACGTCGACATCGACCAGGAGGTCATGCCGGGTATGCGCATCGTCCAGCTGACGCCTCCGGGCTCGGGCTGTTCGATCGCGCTCGGCGACAGCATCTGGGACCTGACCAAGGGCGAGACAAAGCCCGAGCCCGGCTCCTACCAGGGCCTCCAGCTGTGCGTCGCCGACATCAAGGCGGCCCGCGCGGAACTGGTCGAACGGGGCCTGGAGGTCTCCGAGCCGGTCCAGTACTCCCCCGACGACGGCGCGACGTTCATGTACTTCAAGGACCCCGACGGCAACGGCTGGTCGATCCAGGAGTACCGCCGCAGGGCCACGGAGCCCCTGCACCAGGTGCTGGCGGAGTTGAAGCAGCAGTAGGGAGACGCGTGGCGCAGGGGGTGCCGTGTCCAGGCACCCCCTGCATGAGGGGCAGCAGGCCTAGCGGTCGCGTGACATGTCGGCTGTCGGGGCTGCCTTCTCGCCAGGATGTCGCTCCTACGCGGTGGGCATATTGTCCGCATATGGGTGGTACTCGGTGCGGCCGGGGCGGTGCGCCATCGCAGGAGCGGTCGGTACGGCCCGGGGGAAGGTGAGAGCGTGCAGGACCCTGCCGGCTTCGTCGCTGCCGCGAGCTTCGGCCCGGAGCTGGTGGACCTCGCCCTGGCCCGGGTCGTGTCGGAGACCGACGCGTCTGCGGGCTTTGTGTATCTGCTGCCGCCGGGCGAGTGGGTGCTGCGGCTGGCGGTGCTCAGCGGGGACTCGCCGGAGCTCATCGCCCCGTGGGCGCAGGTGCGGCTCACCGCCCCGGTCCCGGTGGCCGACGCGGTGCGCGAGCGGCGCCTGGTGTGGCTCGGCAGCCAGGAAGAGCTGGCGCGCCGCTACCCGCAGTCCGCGCTCGTGCTGCCCTACCACTTGGCGGTGGCCGCCGCACCGATCACCACCGACACCACCGTGTGGGGCGGCCTGGTGCTGCGGTGGCCCGGCTCGCACCCGCCGCAGCTGCCCTCGCAGGAGCGCGATGCGCTCCTTGCCTGCTGCCACCGCCTGGGCCTGCTCCTGCAGCAGGCCGCCGACGGTGACCACCCGGTGCTGCCCGAGCCCGAACCGCGAGTGGTCCCCCCGCTGCGCTCCCGCACCCCCGAGCCGGTCCGGGAGACGGCCGCGGCCGACTTCGCCGAGCGCCTGCCCGGAGGCTGCTGCGCGCTGAACACGGAGGGCCGGATCACCTTCCTCACCTCCGCCGCCGCCGACCTCCTCGGAGCCGACGTTCCCGGCCTGTTGGGCGCCCGGCCCTGGGAGGCCCTGCCGTGGCTGGACGACCCAGTCGTCGAAGACCGCTACCGGGCCGCGGTCTTCAGCCGCCAGCCCACCTCCTTCACCGTCCTGCGCCCACCGGACCACTGGCTGTCCTTCCGCCTCTACCCGGACCCATCCGGCATCAGCGTCCGCATCACCCCCACCGCCACGGCCCATGGCCCGGACGCTTCAGGGGTGCTGCACCCCGCTGCCCCCGACGCCCCGGGCCGGACGACCGCGCTCTACCACCTGCTGCACCTGGCGGCCACGCTCACCGAGGCCGTCGGGGTGCGGGACGTGGTCGACCGGGTCGCCGACCAGCTCCTGCCCGCCTTCGGCGCCCAGGCCCTCGCCCTGATGACGACGCAGGAGGGCCGGCTGCGGATCATCGGCTACCGCGGCTACGCCGCCGAGCTCATGGATCGCTTCGACGCCCTCCCCCTGACCTCGGACACCCCCGCCGTGCACGTCCTGACCACCGGCATCCCCAGCTTCTTCGCCACCTTCGAGGACCTCAAACGCGCCTATCCCCCCGCCGTCCGGCAGGACGAGATGGGCGCCTGGGCCTTTCTGCCCCTGATCACCTCCGGCCGCCCCGTCGGCTCGCTGGTACTCGCCTACGCCCGGCCTCATCCCTTCGCCCCGGAGGAACGGGCCATCCTCACCTCCACCGCCGGACTGGTCGCCCAGGCTCTGGACCGGGCCCACCTCTACGACGCCAAACACCAGCTCGCCCACAGCTTGCAGACCGCCCTGCTGCCCCAGGCCCTCCCCCGCATCCCCGGCCTGGACGTGGCCGCCCGCTACCTCCCCACCGCCCGCGGCATCGACATCGGCGGCGACTTCTACGACCTCATTCGCCTCGACGAGGCGACCGCCGCCGCGGCCATCGGCGACGTCCAGGGCCACAACGTGAACGCCGCCGCCCTCATGGGGCAGGTCCGCACCGCCGTCCACGCCACCGCCGGTGCACCCCCCGGCGAGGTCCTGGCCCGCACCAACCGTCTGCTCACCGACCTGGACCCCGGCCTGTTCACCAGCTGCCTCTACGCCCACCTCGACCTGGCGCGCCACCGCGCCCACCTGGCCAGCGCCGGCCACCCCCCGCCGCTGCTGTGCCACCCCGACGGGCACACCGAGGTCCTCGACCTGCCGCCCGGACTACTGCTGGGCATCGATCCGGCCGCCGACTACCCGACGACCGAGATCCCCCTGCCACCCGGCGCCGTGCTCGCCCTGTACACCGACGGCCTCGTCGAAACCCCCGGCACCGACCTCGGCGAGGCCATCGCCGGCCTCGCCGACCAGCTCGCCCAGTCCCGGCGGCAGAGCATGGACGCCCTCGCCGAGACCCTCGTCCACCACGCCCAGCGGTCGGCATCCCACGGCGACGACATCGCCCTGCTCCTCATCCATCCGCACCAGGACGGCGGCTGACACGAGACGGCCCAGGGCCAGTGAGACGGCTCAGGGCCGACGGTTCGAGACCGTCGGCCCTGGATGCCGCGCACGCGGGACACCCGCGCTGACCTGCGCCTACAGCACCGGCAGGTTCTTCCGCAGCTCGAACGCCGTCACCTCGGAGCGGTACTCGTACCACTCCTGCCGCTTGTTGCGCAGGTATTGAAGGGGCCATTCGTGGGGGTGCAGCGTCGAGCCGAACCCTCATGGGTAGCTGCGAAGTTACCGTTGCTGCTGGTCATTGTTGGTCGTCTGTGTCCGTCCCTCGACGGCCCGGAGACGGCCCCGGTCCGGCGGCTCGGCAGCCTTACAGCGGGTTACGTGCACCAGCCGCGGCCTGCGAGTTTCCTTGATCCTGGCGCTACGGGGGGAGACCTGGGAGGAAAACGGCAGCCAGTGCTCGCGCGGCGGCCTCTCTCGCTTACCTGACCAGACATCTATCGCTCGCCCCGGGCCGGTAGCCCACCGGTGCGCGGATCCGGTCGCTCGCCGGTAACTCAGCGTGGATGCTCGGCCGGACCTCCACGATGGCTTCGGCGTCCTCCTGGTCGCCCTCCTCGTCGCGCCAGAGGTAGACCCGCACGTGCTTCGCCCGGTGTAGGCCGCGCACCTTCCACTCGGTCATCAGGTCGGCGACGACGAGGGAGAGGGCGTACTGGGGCCCCTGGCTCGAATCGTCGGCGGTGATCGTGCCCCGCCACCGTTCCGGGTCGCTGCCGTAGGGGCGCCATCCCTCCGAGCCGTGCGGCTCGAACACCCGGTACACCCAGTCCGTCTCGGTGCCCATAGCACCGATCCTGTCACTGCAAGGAGCACCATGCGCCGCATCGGATCCACCCCGCCTACAACAACTGCCCCGACGTCTTTGAGCTGGGCGAGGGGTCCTTCTTCGTCATCGGCACGGTGCCCGCCGCCGGGCAGGCGCCGACTGCCGAGCAGCTGCGCACGATGGGCGCCTCCATCGGCGACGACGAGCGGACGGTGATCCCGCCGCGCGACTGCATGCTGCACGCCGTGAAGCAGCTCGTCGCCCAGGGACTCGTCGGGTAGCTGGTCGCGAGATATTGGGCCTGAACACCCAGGAGCCCCGTCCCCCCGCCGGTCGCACCCGGCGGACTACGAGGACGAGGCCCTGGCGGTGCTCAGTTCGACCAATCCGTGACGGCGCGGCAGCCCGCCGCGCCCGTTGGCGGTTGCTGCTGGCCCTCTCGGACGGTCCGGAGCACAGCCAGCCCACTTCCAGAGAGCTCCCCTCACCCCTCTCACCTGCGACTTCTCCATTGCCAGGCACCCCTGGGGCACACCTGGGGGAAGAGGCCCCGAGAACACCGCTTTAGGAGTTCGATCCTGTTCGGGTCTGGCCTGCGTGAGCCCGTGCGGGTTCGCCGTCCCTGGTTCTTCTTCGGCTCGCTGAATCGGTGGCCGTCCGAGGGCGTTGATGTCAGCTGGTGCTGTCGTACACCTCGTAGAACGCGCGCCATCACATGCTGCGAGGCAGGTCCTTCGTTCTGTG
>NZ_JBHWJT010000047.1:0-24809 GCF_042731325.1 Streptomyces sp. NPDC059866
AACCCGGAAGCTAAGCCTTACAGCGCCGATGGTACTGCAGGGGGGACCCTGTGGGAGAGTAGGACACCGCCGAACAATCATTGAGAAAACCCCCGTGCCGGACGGCACGGGGGTTTTCTGCGTTTAGGGTCGAGGTTATGCGCTACGACTTGGTCATCTTCGACAACGACGGGGTTCTCGTCGACAGCGAGCCCATCTCCAACCGGCTCCTGGCTGCCTATCTCACCGAGCTCGGGCATCCGACCTCGTACGAGGACTCCCTGCGCGACTACATGGGCGCCGCCATGCATCGCGTACACGATCTGGTGGAGGAGCGGACCGGGGAGCGGTTGCCAGCGGACTTCGATGATGTCTTCCATGCGCGGGTGTTTGCCGCCTTCGAGCGGGAGTTGACGGCGGTGGGTGGGGCCGTGGACGTGCTGGAGAAGCTTGCCGCGGACGGGGTGCCGTACTGTGTGGCGTCCTCCGGGAGTCATGAGCGGATTCGGGTGGGACATCGGAAGACCGGGCTGGACCGGTGGTTCGAGGACGGGCGGATCTTCAGTTCGCAGGATGTGGGGCGAGGGAAGCCGGCGCCGGATCTGTTCCTGTACGCGGCCGAGCGGATGGGGGTCGAGCCCGCGCGGTGTGTGGTGATCGAGGACAGTCCGCTGGGGGTGCAGGCGGCCGTCGCGGCCGGGATGGACGTCTACGGATTCACCGCCATGACGCCTGCCGCCAAGCTGGCTGGAGCCGGCGAACTCTTCTCCGACATGGGGCAGTTGATCGACTTGCTGGTGTGAGCAAAGCTGAGGGGAATTCACCTTTGGCTGGATCTACCCACGGGTACGCCGGGGCCCTACGCTCGCCGCCATGACTGATGTGCTGCGGCGCGGCAGGGCCTCGCTGGCGTTCGGCTTCTTCGCTCAGGGCGTCGCGTTTGCTCTGCTGGTGACCCGAATACCGGCCATCCAGGACCGGTACGGGGTGTCCGACGCGCTGCTGCCCGCCTTCCTGGCCGCCGTACCGATTCTGGCCGGTGCCGGGAGTGTGGCGACCGAGAAGCTGGTGAAGAAGGTTCCGCCCAGCCGAGTGCTGCGCTGGTCCCAGCCCGTCGTGCTCCTGGCGCTGCTCGGGGTCGGGGCGGGGGACCGGATGGCCGAGCTGGGGGTTGCACTCGGGGCGTTCGGGCTGGCCGTCGGGGCGTTGGACGCCTCGATGAACATGCTCGGGGTGAGTCTGCAGCGGACGTACGGACGTAGCATCATGCTCAGCTTCCATGCGGCGTACAGCCTGGGCGGGATCGTGGGGGCCTCGCTGGCGTGGGTGGGGGCGCACTGGGATCTGGCGCTGGTCGTTTCCTATCTGCCGGTCGTCGTGGTTCTGCTGCCGGCCGCGCTGGTGGGAAGTCGGTGGTACGTCGACGGGGAGGGCGTGTCCGAACGGGATGACGCGGAGGCGAAGGCCGGGGCGGGGTCCGTCGGCTTGAAGGTGCTGTTGCCGCTCTGTCTGGTGATGACCTTCGCGTATATCGGGGATTCGACCGTCTCCAACTGGAGCGCGAAGTATCTGCAGGACGTGCTGGGGAGCAGTGAGCAGCTGGCGACGGTTCCGTACAACGTCTACATGGTGACCACGTTGGTGGGGCGGGCCGTGGGGGACTTCGGGGTGCGGCGGTTCGGGGCCGTGGGGGTCGTACGGGGTGGGGCGGTCGTGGCGGCGGTGGGGTTCGCCGTGGTGGCCGGGGCGCCTGGGGCGTGGGTCGGGATGGTCGGGTTCACCTTGCTCGGGCTGGGGCTGTGTGTGCTGGTACCGCAGACGTTCGCGGCGGCGGGGCGGCTGTTTCCCGGCGCTTCGGATGCGGCTGTCGCGCGGCTCAATGTCTTCAACTACGTCGGGTTTCTGATCGGTTCGCCGTTGGTGGGGGCGTTGGGGGACGCGTGGAGCTATCGCGGGGCGATGCTCGTGCCGATGGTGTTGGTGCTGGTGACACTCGTGTACGCCCGTTCGTTCGCTGCTCAACCGGACCGATACGGTGGCGGGCATGAGCGGCCGCGCACAGCTGATGTGGGATGACGCAGTAACGGGTTACAACTTCGGGCCGGACCATCCGATGGATCCGGTCCGGCTGGCTCTGACCCGGAGACTGGTCGAGGCGTTCGGGCTCGATCGCGAGGTGGACGTCGTGGCGGCCAAGGCGGCCGGGGAGTCGACGTTGCGCCTTGTCCACCGGGCGGACTACATCGAGGCGGTGAAGGCGGCCTCCGTGGATCCCGGGGCGGCCGACCAGTCGTACGGGCTGGGGACGTTGGACGATCCTGCGTTCGCCGGGATGCACGAGGTCTCGGCGCTGATCGCGGGGCAGTCGGTGGGGGCCGCGGAGGCCGTCTGGCGCGGGGAGGCACTGCATGCGGTGAACTTCGCGGGCGGGCTGCATCATGCGATGCCGGCGGGGGCGTCTGGGTTCTGCATCTACAACGATGCGTCGCTGGCGATCGCGCGGTTGCTGGAGTTGGGGGCCGAGCGGGTTGCGTATGTGGATGTCGATGTGCATCACGGGGACGGGGTGCAGGCGGCGTTCTGGGAGGATCCGCGGGTTCTGACGATCTCGTTGCACGAGCATCCGCGGACGTTGTTTCCGCAGACCGGGTGGCCGGAGGAGACGGGGGCGGAGTCGGCGGAGGGGAGTGCGGCGAATGTCGCGCTGCCGGCGGGTACGGGGGATGCAGGGTGGCTGCGGGCGTTTCATGCGGTGGTGCCGGAGCTGATCGCTGATTTTCGGCCGCAGGTGCTGGTGACTCAGCATGGGGCCGATACGCATTTCGAGGACCCGTTGGCGCATTTGGCGGTGTCGCTGGATGCGCAGCGGGCGGTGCAGGTCGCATGTCATGAGTTGGCGCATGAGTACGCCGGGGGGCGTTGGGTGGCGCTGGGTGGGGGTGGGTACGCGGTGGTGGATGTGGTGCCGCGGTCCTGGACTCATCTGGTGGGGATTGCGGCGGGGCGTGCTGTGGAGCCGGAGGCGGTGATTCCGGAGGGGTGGCGGCAGGAGGTTTTTGCTCGTACGCGGCAGTTGGCGCCGATGCGGATGACCGATGGGCGGTGGCCTGTGGTGTGGGGGGAGTGGGAAGCGGGGTACGACCCTGCGGATCGGTTGGATCAGGCGGTGCTGGCTGCGCGGCGGGCGGTGTTTCCGTTGCGGGGGTTGTTGGCGTAGGGGTTCGTTGGCTGGGTGGTGTGGGGTTGGGCGGGGGTGGGTCGCGCAGCCCGGCACTGACGGGTGCCTCCCTCAGAGGACCCCCAGCGCCCACCCGTGCCGCCCCAGGCGGCACGACTGCCCGCGGACTGGCGAGGTGGGGGTGTCGCCCGCGCCCACCCTCCCCCACTCTCGGCTTCGCTCGAGCGGGGGGACCCCCATCGCCCTGGGGGCACCTCCCAGGCCCTTAAGGCACTGAGGGAGCGCACGACTGCCCGCGGCTTGACGAGGTCTTGTTACGCCAACTGTGCGGTGTTTTCGCTGTTTTCGCGGTGGTCGTCGGGGTCCATCCGTCACGATCCCCCCATGGTGACCGTCGGAGCTCTCCGTGCGCATCTTCTGGCTGCCCGGCTTGCCGGGGTTGTGGCGACCTCGCGGGAGGAGAGCCTTCGTAGTTATCGGTTGTTCGCTGCTCGGGATCCACGGGTGCTGATCGGGATCGACCCCGAATGGTCATGGGGGCAGCGGGACTTGATCGGGTTGATGGCGGACAAGTGTGGGGTCTCGGCCGATCCTCGACATGTATCCGGTCAGGACGTGATCGATCCGGAGCGGACGCTGGCCGCGCTCGAGGCGTTCGCGGAGCGGCTCGCCCTGGTTGCCCGGCGTGAGGCTCCGGTGCTGCTCGGCACCGGGCATCCGCACCGTCTGCTCGGCTTCTACGCCGCCTTGGCGGACGCGCTGTCGGCGGCCGGATGTGCCGTACTCACACCGGCGAAGGGTCGCTGTGTCGACATAACGACCCGGTTCGGACTACGCACGTACAACCTTGATTACGTACAGGGTGTCGCGTTGGTGCGGGAACCCGGCGCTTCGGTCCCCGGTTGTGCGACCGGCGCACACACCCATTCGCCGCTCCCGGTTCGGACCGCGCTGGCTGCGATCGCCGAGGCCGGCGGGCCGCTGCCGGAGCTGGTGATCGGGGACCACGGCTGGGTCTGCGGAGCAGGTCAGCTGGGGTTCGAGGCCATTGGGCTGGCCGATACGGACGACCCCGCGCTCTTCGTCGGAGAGGCTGAGGGGCGCGTGTCCGTCGTCGTTCCACTTGATGACGCTGTGCGGTCTGATTACTACCGACCGCTTACCCGCTACGTACTCAATCGAGCGTGTCTGTCACAGTAGGCCGCCGATGGGTGCACCTCTTCCCCACTCGCATCACCCGCCCCTACATTGGGGAGTGAGCACGCAACGACGAAGAGTCACCGGAAGGGGAAGCCGGTGGCCGTCGAGTGCGGAAGGTTCAGGTGTGTCATGGCTGCAGCTGGCGAGAGGCCTCTGAACGAGGTTCAGTTCCTTACCGTGGCGGAGGTCGCCTCGGTGATGCGAGTGTCGAAGATGACCGTGTACCGGTTGGTGCACAGCGGTCATCTGCCCGCGATCCGGGTGGGGAGGTCATTCCGAGTCCCGGAGCAAGCGGTACACGAGTACCTCCGTGAGAGCTACGTGGGGGTGGAAACCGCCTGACGGCGATCCGGGGGGATCGAGCACAGGGCACTTTCGATCTCCCCGGAGCCTCGATTACGACCTCAGCGCTCGGGCGGGTAGGCTAGCCCCTCGTAGGTCGTGTGGGCCCATGGCGCCCAAACACCGAGTGATGAGAAGTGAGCGAGGGTAGTCGTGGGCTCTGTTATCAAGAAGCGGCGCAAGCGGATGGCCAAGAAGAAGCACCGCAAGCTGCTCAAGCGCACGCGCGTTCAGCGTCGTAACAAGAAGTAGTACGGCGCACTGCAACGCTGCGAAAGCGTGTCTGTGGCCCTCCACCACACCCGGTGGGGGGCCACACGCATGTCCCCGGACGGACAGACCGCATACGTCCGCCCGATCACAGGTGACCGGCCCTGGTCGTACGACTGGGGGTTCTCGTCACTTGTTGCTTCGGGCAGTCATCACAGCGCAACATCAACCCGCTAAGTTGGCGAGCACACGGGGAACCCGGCAGGGACGAGGGCTGGAAGGAAGGCGCTGATCTTGGGCAAGGTCGTGCTCGTGACCGGAGTGGCCCGTCAGCTGGGGGGCCGGTTCGTACGACGGATCCAGCGTGACCCGGAAGTGGACCGGGTCGTCGCCGTGGACGCGGTACCGCCCGAGCACCATCTGGGTGGCGCCGACTTCGTCCGGGCGGACATCCGGCAGCCCACCATCGCGCGCGTGCTGGCCGAGACGGCCGCCGACACGGTCGTCCACATGGATGTCACGGCCACCGCGCTGGGCAGCGGCAGCCGGGCCACGGTCAAGGAGACCAACGTCATCGGGACGATGCAGTTGCTGGGCGCCTGCCAGAAGTCCCCCACCGTCAAACGGCTGGTGGTGAAGTCCAGCACCAATGTCTACGGTTCGGCGCCCCGCGACCCGGCCGTGTTCACCGAGACGACCCCGCCCAAGTCCCTGCCCAGCGGCGGCTTCGCCAAGGACACGGTGGAGGTCGAGGGGTACGTACGCGGCTTCGCGCGCCGCCGGCCCGACGTGGCGGTGTGCGTGCTGCGGTTCGCCAACATCCTCGGGCCGAGCGCCGACTCGCCGCTCGCCTCGTACTTCTCGCTGCCGGTGATGCCGACGGTGTTCGGCTACGACCCGCGGCTGCAGTTCGTGCACGAGGACGATGTGATCGAGGTGCTGCGGATCGCCTCGCACGAGCCTCGGCGGGGCACCCTGAACAGCGGCACCTTCAACATCGCCGGCGACGGCGTCCTGCTGCTCTCCCAGTGCTCCAGGCGGCTCGGCCGCCCCACGGTGCCCTTGCTGCTGCCCGCCGTCACCTGGGCGGGCACCCTGGTGCGTACGCTGGGAATGACGGACTTCTCACCTGAGCAGATCCGGTTGCTGACCCACGGCCGGGTGGTGGACACGACCCAGATGCGCGAGACGCTCGGTTTCCGACCGAAGCACACCACTGCAGAAACGTTCGCGGACTTCGCGCGCAGCCGCGGACCCGGACTCCTGCCGCCGGAGGCCCTTGCGGGGGCCGTCGACCGGATCGCCGCGCTGCCCCTCGCGGGCGGCGGCCACCCCCCGACGCAGAGCGCCAACTGAGGAGCGCAGCAACGATGGCGGACGCCAAGGTCATTCCGTTCGACGACGACCGGTCCCGCGGGAGCGCCGTGCAGCGGCCGTCGCGGCGCCGGAGTGCGGGGAGCCGGCGGGGCGGCGGGGTCGGTGAGGGCCATGAGGTCGGTGAGGTGCAGGCTCTGCCCAGTCGGGCACGTGCGCAGGATGATGGATCTGTGCCTCGTGAGAAACAGCGGGAACAATTGGACCACCTGCAACAACAGGAACGCCCGGACCAGCCCCACCAAGCCGCGCAGGAGCCCCAGCAGCAGCCGTCCGCCGAGGACGGTCTGGAGCGGCGCATCGCGGGCGGCCTGGCCTTCCTGCGCCGCCGCCTCACCGGCGACTACGAGGTCGACGACTTCGGCTACGACGCCGAACTCACCGACAACGTCCTGATGTCCCTGCTGCGCCCGGTGTACGAGAAGTACTTCCGGGTCGAGGTGAAGGGCATCGAGAACATCCCCTCCGAGGGCGGCGCCCTGATCGTCGCGAACCACTCCGGCACACTCCCGCTGGACGGCCTGATGATGCAGGTCGCCGTCCACGACCACCACCCGGCGGGCCGGCACCTGCGCCTCCTCGCCGCGGACCTGGTGTTCGTCCTGCCGGTCGTCAACGAACTCGCCCGCAAGCTCGGCCACACCCTCGCCTGCGCCGAGGACGCCGAACGTCTCCTCGGGCAGGGCGAGCTGGTCGGGGTGATGCCGGAGGGTTTCAAGGGCATCGGCAAGCCGTTCAGCGAGCGGTACAAGCTCCAGCGCTTCGGCCGTGGCGGTTTCGTCTCCACGGCCCTCCGGCGGGGCGCGCCGATCATCCCGTGCTCGATCGTCGGGGCCGAGGAGATCTACCCGATGCTGGGCAACGCGAAGACCGTGGCTCGCCTGCTGGGTTTCCCGTACTTCCCGCTGACGCCGACGTTTCCGTGGCTGGGGCCGCTGGGTGCGGTTCCGCTTCCGACGAAGTGGACGATTCAGTTCGGTGAGCCGATTCCGACGGGTGGTTATCCGCCGGAGGCAGCCGAGGATCCGATGCTGATGTTCAATCTGACCGATCAGGTCAGGGAGCAGATCCAGCACACGCTGTACAAGTTGCTGGTGCAGCGCCGGTCGGTCTTCTTCTGACCGAGGTGGGTGTACGACGACGGGGGCGCCCCTCCCAGGAGGGGCGCCCCCGTCGTCGTACGGCCTCCTACTCGGCGTCCTCGCCTTCGATGCCCAGGCCGGGCAGCAGGCCCGGGAGCAGCGGCGGGAGGGTGACGTCGGGCTCGGTGGTCGGTGGCTTGGTCGGCGACGGGGAGGCGCTGCCGGTGCCCTTCGGCGGATCGAGCAGGCCGCCGGTGTTGCCGCCGAGCAGGCCGTCGTCCTCGCTGTCGGAGTCGGTGGACCGGCTCGGGCCGCCGGTGCCGGTGCGCCCGGCGTCGGAGGAGCCGCTGCCGGTGCTGGGCGTGGTGGACCGTCCGGACTCGGTCGAACCCGGGGACTGCGCGGTCCCGGAGCCGCGCCGGCCACCGTCCTCGCCGCCGTCCTGAGCCGGGGACTGCGGAAGCAGGGACTGCAGCGGGGCGACCTCCTGCTCTATGGCGTCGAACACCGACGACACCTGTTCGCTGACGTCCCCGAGTTGGACGGGCAGCCGGTCGCGCAGGGCGCCCCAGGTGTCGCGGTTCGAGCGGGAGAAGGCGGAGAGGGCCTGGATGGGCCCCAGCGAGTCGGGGTCGCGCTGGTAGGCCGCGCTCAGCAGTTGGTGGCCCTCGGAGGCGTCGTGCCGCATGCCGGACAGGGCGCGGCGGACCTCGCCCAGGGACTCGTGGTCGAGGGGGCCGCTGCGGTCGCGCTCCATCAGGCGGCGGGCTTCGTTCAGGCGGGTGGAGGCCTGGTCGAGGTACGCCTGTCCGCGCTCGTCGTCGCCGTTGGTGAGGCCGAGTTTGAAGTTCTCGATGCCGCGCTTGAGGCCGTACAGCGAGTCGCCGGGCAGGGCGTCACCGCTGGCGGCGGCGACTCCGCCGAAGGCGCCTGCGGCGACACCGACGCTGAGTCCGCCCGCGGTGAGGCCTTTGGCCAGGCGCGTACGGGGCCGCAACTTCCCGAGTGGGGCTGCCCGGTGTGCGCCGCGGCCCCGGGAACGCTGCCCGGGCAGCGCGGGGTCGGTCGCCTCGCCGCCCTCCTGCAGCATGGCCTCGAACTGGGCCACGAGCTGCGCTCGCTGGACGGCCTTGACCTCGGGGTCCAGCTCCGGCCTGGGCAGCTCGCCGAGACCGGCCGCGAGGGCCAACAGGCGGCCTTGCTCGGTCCGTTCCGCAGCAGCCGGGGCCGGTTCGGCTTCCTCGGACTGCTCGGCCACAGTGCCCCGCTCGGACTGCTCCTCCAGGGCCTGGGCGAAGGCGTTCGCCCGCCGGTGCGCCGATACGTTCGCGATCACTGGCGGCACCTCCTCTCGTCATGACGATCGACTCCCCAGGGGGTCCTGAGGGTTGCACGCCCTGACCGCAACCACACGAACGAGGGATCGGAGTCGGCCAGGGAGTGACCACAGGGAGCCTGCATCCCGCACAACGAGTGGCGCGGCACTTCGGTTACGGACGGCGGATGAGTGGACCGTGAACTCAACGGAGCTTCCCCGTTGGTGAGTTGGGATTGCGGGGCGTGTGGATTCGGTGCGTGCGGGAGGCCGTTTGTCGTGGCCGTGTGCACGGCTGTCAGCGTGCGTCGTCCGGCAGGAGCCGGGCGAGGGTGCGTACGGCGCGGTACTGGAGGGTCTTGATGGCGCCCTCGTTCTTGCCCATCACGCGGGCGGTCTCGGCGACGGAGAGGCCCTGGAGGAAGCGGAGCGTCACGCACTCCTGCTGCTGGGGATTGAGCCGGCGCACGGCGTCGAGGAGTGCGGCGTTGGAGAGGGACTCCAGGACGGAGTCCTCGGGGGAGCGTTCGACCTCGTTGGCGTCGAGCATCTCGCCGGTGGTCACCTCGAGGCGGAAGCGGCTCGACTTGAAGTGGTCGGCGACGAGGTTGCGGGCGATGGTGACGAGCCAGGCGCCGAAGTCGCGGCCCTGCCAGGTGAAGGTGCCGATCCTGCGCAGGGCGCGCAGAAAGGTCTCGCTCGTGAGGTCCTCGGCGGTCGCCTTTCCCCCCACGCGGTAGTAGATGTAGCGGTAAACGGTGTCGCTGTACTGGTCGTAGAGGCGTCCGAAGGCGTCGGCCTCGCCGGCCTGGGCGCGCTCCACGAGGTCCATCATCCGGGCGCTGTCGCTGTCGGCGGCCGGGCGGCGTGCGGTGGCCGCGCCGGTCGGGCGGCCTCGTCTGCCGACCGCGGCGCTGCCGTCGGCCAGTGCGTAGCACGGGCCCAGCGGCGCGGCGGTGGCGAATGCGGGGACGGCGTACGCGGTGGGGACGAAGCCGCGCAACAGGTCTTGGACCCTTGCGCGCAGCGTAGCCAGGCCCGAGGCGTCAACCCCGACGTGTGGGTACACGGGACTCCCAGAGGCAGAGCTTCCATCACGTGCAGTGCGGGACCTTTCACCCGTCGTGGCGACGGAGGGGTACCGGTTTGCGTCTGAGGAGAATAACGCTTCGTGCAGGCGCTGCTACGCCCAGTTGCTCAAATCATCGATTACGTCGCTTCTGTAACCGAATGACGCTCGGTCAAGTGCCACAGAATGAATGGTTGTTGATCGGAAGGGTTCGGGTTTGGGGTGGGTAAGGGGCGTGTTGTGGTCGGGTGCGGGTGGGGGGACTGGTTGGGGGGTTGGGTGGGTACGGGGATTGGATTGGCCCGTGTTTCGGGTGTGCCCGGGTGTTGCGGCGGTGTCGGGGCGGGGGTTTTCGGGTGCGCGGCGTTGGGGCTGGGCGGGGGTGTCCAGGTGCCCGGTGTCGGGGCTGGGCGGGATGGGCTGCGCAGCCCGGCGCCGGCGGGGTGCCGCCCGCGCCCACCCTCCCCCACTCTCGGCTTCGCTCGAGCGGGGGGACCCCCATCGCCCCTGGCGGCACGACTGCCCGCGGACTGACGAGGTGGCGGGTGCGTCCGCGCCCCAAAGGGGCGCGGGGCTGTGCCGGTATGCGGCTCCGCCGCGCGGGCGCGACCAGCCACGACGCACCCGCAGGTGGTGTACCCGGCTTCCAGCGGAGCGCTATCGGCGGCGGCGGTGGAGGGCGATGGCTGCCGCTGTGCCGCCTGCTACGGCGCCCACGCCTGCTGCTGCCGGGATGCCGACCTTGGCTGCCTTGCGGCCCGTGCGGTAGTCGCGCAGGCGCCAGTCCTTTTCCCGGGCGTGTTTGCGGAGCTTGCTGTCGGGATTGATCGCGTAGGGGTGGCCGACCAGGGACAGCATGGGGATGTCGTTGTGGGAGTCGCTGTACGCGGCGCAGCGGGAGAGGTCCAGGCCCTCCGCGGCGGCGAGGGCGCGGACGGCCTCCGCCTTGGCCGGGCCGTGCAGGGGTTCGCCGACGAGCTTGCCGGTGTACACGCCGTCCACCGACTCCGCCACCGTGCCCAGCGCGCCCGTGAGGCCGAGGCGGCGGGCGATCACCTGAGCGATCTCCACGGGGGCCGCCGTGACCAGCCACACCCGCTGGCCGGCGTCCAGGTGCGCCTGGGCCAGTGCGCGCGTACCCGGCCAGATGCGCTCGGCCATGTACTCGTCGTAGATCTCCTCGCCGATGGACTGCAGCTCGGCGACCCGGTGGCCCTTCACGATGGAGAGGGCGGACTCGCGGACGTCCTGCATGTGGTCCGGGTCCTCGAACCCGGCCAGCCGGAACCATGCCTGCTGCCAGGCGAACTTGGCCAGGTCGCGGGTCTCGAAGAACTTCCGCTTGTACAGGCCCCGGCCGTAGTGGAACAGCGCGGCGCCCTGCATCACGGTGTTGTCCAGGTCGAAGAACGCGGCGGCCTTGTCGTCACCGCGTACCGGAAATTCCGGCTCCTCGGCGGGGGCGGTGACCTGCGTGGACTTACGCGCGGCCTCCGCCGACGCCTCGCCTGCCAACACGCTGCGCGCCGTGGCGGAGCGCCTACGGGGAGTGAGCCATCCGAGAGCGGCCATGGGCCTGAGCATAGCCATTCTGTTCGGCGGTTCCGGAGTCGGCAGGTTGGAACGCTGTGAACTCTCCGCGACTGTGCCGTTAAGCAAGCGGCCGCCGCGGGCGAGAATGGCCGACATGAGTCCCATCTTTCGGCGGAAGGCCGCCACGGCTCCCCAGGACCGGCTCGTCACCCTCGTCCGTAAACCTGGTTGTCATCTGTGTGACGACGCGCAGGTCGTGATCGAGAAAGTCTGCGGCGACCTCGGCGTGTCGTGGGAGCAGAAGGACATCACCGAGGACAAGGAACTCCATGACAAGTATTGGGAGCAGATTCCGGTCGTCCTGGTGGATGGCCGGCAGCACACGTTCTGGCGCGTGAACGAGGACCGGCTGCGCAAGGCACTGACCGAGTAGTCCAAAACGGCCGGAACGTCACCTAGGATCGACGGCGTCTTGGTCTCGGGGGCGGGAATCGTTGAGGAGAGTGTTCGGTTTTGGCCCCCGCATATCTGTGCGTGACCCCGGTCACGTTGGCCGGGCAAATCGGACACTATCTTTGTGCACGCGTTCACAAAGACATAGCCTGCTTTCGACGGGGCGGTCAGGGAACGTATGACCGCCTGCAGCCCCGCTCTACCCGCAGGAGCACCGTGGCAACTGGCCGAACTCACCGACCGGCGACCCGTAGCCGAGGAATTCCCGAGGCCACCGTCGCCCGGCTTCCGCTGTACCTCCGCGCCCTCACCGCGCTCTCCGAGCGCTCGGTACCCACGGTCTCCTCCGAGGAACTCGCGGCCGCGGCGGGGGTCAACTCCGCGAAGCTGCGCAAGGACTTCTCGTACCTGGGCTCCTACGGGACGCGTGGCGTGGGATACGACGTCGAGTATCTCGTGTACCAGATCTCCCGCGAACTCGGCCTGACCCAGGACTGGCCGGTAGTGATCGTCGGCATCGGTAACCTCGGCGCCGCGCTCGCCAACTACGGCGGCTTCGCCTCCCGTGGCTTCCGGGTCGCCGCGCTGATCGACGCCGATCCCGAGATGGCCGGAAAGCAGGTCGCCGGGATCACCGTCCAGCACAGCGACGACATGGAGCGGATCATCTCGGAGAACGGCGTCTCCATCGGGGTCATCACCACCCCGCCGGGCGTCGCCCAGCAGGTCTGCGAGCGACTGGTGGCCGCCGGGGTCACCTCCATCCTGAACTTTGCGCCGACCGTGCTGTCGGTGCCGGACGGCGTCGACGTGCGCAAGGTCGACCTCTCCATCGAGCTGCAGATCCTCGCCTTCCACGAGCAGCGCAAGGCGGGCGAAGAGGCCGCGCTGACCGACGGCCCCAGCCCGGTCGCCGCCACGCGCAAGCAGTCCGCCGACAAGGGGCCCGACGGGGACGTACCCGCCGTGATGCCGGCATGAGTCTTCTCGTCGTCGGGCTGAGTCACCGCAGCGCTCCGGTCAGCGTCCTGGAGCGGGCGGCACTGACCGCGGACGGCCAGATCAAGCTGGCCCAGGACACGGTCGCCGCCGAGCCCGCTGCCGAGGCCGCGGTCCTCGCCACCTGCAACCGCATCGAGCTGTATGCCGACGTGGACAAGTTCCACGCCGGTGTCGCCGAGCTGTCCACGCTGCTCGCCCAGCACAGCGGCGTCGGCCTGGACGAGCTCACGCCCTACCTGTACGTGCACTACGAGGACCGGGCCGTCCACCACCTGTTCACGGTGGCCTGCGGGCTGGACTCGATGGTCGTCGGCGAGGGGCAGATCCTCGGCCAGATAAAGGATTCGCTCGCCCGGGCGCAGGAGCTGCACACCGCCGGGCGGCTGCTCAACGACCTGTTCCAGCAGGCGCTGCGGGTCGGCAAGCGCGCCCACTCCGAGACCGGCATCGACCGCGCCGGCCAGTCCCTGGTCACGTTCGGCCTGGAGCAGCTGGCCTCCGGCGGTGCCGTCGAGAAGTGGGCCCACGGCAAGCGGGCCCTGGTGATCGGCGCCGGTTCGATGTCCTCGCTGGCCGCCGCGACGCTCGCGCGTGCCGGGGTCGCCGAGGTCGTCATCGCCAACCGCACCCATGAACGCGCCGAGCGTCTCGCGCAGATCCTCAACGAGGCCGACGACACGGACGTGCCGGCCCGGGCGGTACCGATGGAGTCGGTACGGGCCGAGCTGACACGTGCCGACATCGCCGTCTCCTGCACCGGCGCCACCGGGCTGGTCCTCGACGCCGAGGCGGTCGCCGCCGCGGTCGAGGGCCGTACGGGCCACGCGGTCGCCGTCGAGGAGGGCCACGAGGAGCGTCGTACGCCGACGAGGGCCGACGCACGGAAGACGCCGCTGCCGCCCGCCGGGGTCGGCGCCGACGAGGCCTGTCCGCTGGATCTGACGGCTCCGGGCTTCTCCGTGATGGGCGAGGCCGCCGTGGCCGGCATGGACGCGGCGACCCTGGAGCAGCACGCCGCCTGGGCCGCGGGCAGCGCCGTCGACCGGCGCGGTGGGGGCACCTCCCTGGGGGAGGCGCGGCGTACGCCCGGGGCCGACCCCGAGCTGATCAGCGCGCTCGCCGCGACCGCGGCCACCGCCGGCCGTGTCCCCGAGCTCCGCAAGCCCGAGCCGGTCGCCGAGGCCTCGCGGCCCGAGCCGGTGCTCTTCCTGCTCGACCTCGCCATGCCGCGTGACATCGACGCCGCCGCGCACCGGCTGGCCGGGGTGCGGCTGGTGGACATCGAGTCGCTGGCCGAGGCCTCGGCGGACGCTCCGATGGCGGCCGACGTCGACCAGGTCCGGCGTATCGTCTCCGACGAGGTCGCCGCCTTCGGGGCGGCGCTGCGGGCCGCGCACATCACGCCGACCGTGGTCGCCCTGCGGACGATGGCCGCCGACGTCGTCGCCGGTGAGATCGCCCGGCTCGACGGGCGGCTGCCCGGCCTGGACGACAAGCAGCGCAGCGAGATCCGGCAGGCGGTGCACCGCGTCGTGGACAAGCTGCTGCACGCGCCGACCGTACGGGTCAAGCAGCTCGCCGCCGAGCCCGGCGGTGCCGGGTACGCGGACGCGTTGCGCACCCTGTTCGACCTCGACCCCGAGACGGTGGCCTCCGTCTCCCGCGCCGAGGACAGCACCGAGAAGAACCGAGGGCCACAATGAGTGACAAGGCACTGAGGCTCGGAACCAGGCGCAGCAAGCTCGCCATGGCCCAGTCCGGGCTCGTGGCGGACGCCGTGAGCCAGGTGACCGGAAGGCCCGTCGAGCTCGTCGAGATCACCACGTACGGCGATGTCTCCCGTGAGCACCTCGCGCAGATCGGCGGCACGGGTGTGTTCGTGACCGCACTGCGCGACGCACTGCTCAGGGGCGAGGTCGACTTCGCGGTGCACTCCCTGAAGGACCTGCCGACCACGCAGCCCGCGGAGCTGGCGCTGGCCGCCGTACCCGAGCGCGAGGACCCGCGGGACGTGATCGTCGCCCGGGACGCGCTGAAGCTCACCGACCTGCCGCGCGGGGCGCGCATCGGTACGGGTTCGCCGCGCCGGATGGCGCAGCTGAACGCGTACGCGCGCAGCCACGGGCTGGACATCGAGACGGTGCCGATCCGTGGCAACGTCGACACACGCATCCGGTATGTGCGGGACGGCGAGCTCGATGCCGTCGTCCTGGCCGCCGCCGGACTGAACCGGATCGGCCGGATCGACGACGTGACCGACTTCCTGTCGGTCGACACGGTTCTGCCCGCCCCCGGCCAGGGGGCCCTGGCGATCGAATGCGCCGCGGACAACGCGGACCTGATCGCCGCGCTCGGTGAGCTCGACGACCCGTTCACGCGGGTCGCCGTGACCGCCGAACGGTCACTGCTCGCCGCCCTGGAGGCCGGTTGCAGCGCCCCTGTGGGTGCTTTGGCCGACTTGCTGGCCGACGGGCAGATTGTCAAGGAAATGCGCCTGCGGGGCGTCGTCGGCACGACCGACGGCACCCGGATGGTGCAGCTGTCCACCACCGGTCCCGTGCCCCAGACGCACGACCGGGCAGTGGCATTCGGCCGCGAACTCGCCGCCGAGATGCTTGCCCAGGGCGCGGCCGGTCTGATGGGGGAGCGAGCACATTGAGCCCCACCACCCTTCCCGCCGCCGGTCCGGAACACGGGCACGTCACCTTCCTCGGTGCCGGACCCGGGGATCCGGGACTGCTGACTCTGCGCGCCGTCGAGGCGCTGGCGAACGCGGACGTACTCGTCGCCGAGCACGAGGTGCTCGACGTCGTACGCACGCACGCCAGGCCGGGCGTCGCCGTCGTGAACACGGAGCCGGGTCCTTCTTCGGACCCCGTTCCGGGCACGGGCACGCCTCAGCTGACGGTTGTTGACGGCACGTCAACAACCGCTGGGGTCCCCGCAGTGCGGGATGCCGCACATCTTGTCATGGAGGCCGCGCGGGGCGGCAGGCGGGTCGTCCGTGCGGTGTCCGGGGATCCGGGACTTGATACGTACGCCGCCGAGGAAATGCTCGCCTGCGCCGCGGCCGGTGTTCCCTTCGAGGTCGTCCCCGGTGTTGCGGCGGCGGTCGGTGTGCCCGCGTACGCGGGTGTGCCGCTGCGGGACGCGCAGGGCGCGGACGTCCGCTTCGTGGATGCGCGGACGGCGTCGGACCGGTGCTGGACGGAGGTAGGGGCGTCGGACGGGACGGTGGTCGTGTCGACGACCCTGGACTCCGTCGCCGCTGCCGCCGGGGAACTGGTGTCGGCCGGCCGCAAACCCGATACACCGCTGACGGTGACCGTCGCCGGTACGACGACCCGGCAGCGGACCTGGACCGCCACCCTGGGCACCATCGCGCAGACGCTGAAGCAGGCGAAGGTGCTGCCGTCGCCGGAGGGCGGACGCCCGGTGATAGCCGTGGTCGGTGAGCGTTCCGCCGCCGCTCAGCGGGATCAGTTGTCGTGGTTCGAGTCCAAGCCGCTGTTCGGCTGGAAGGTGCTCGTGCCGCGGACCAAGGAGCAGGCGGCTTCGCTTTCCGACCAACTGCGGTCCTACGGGGCCGTGCCGCACGAGGTTCCGACGATCGCCGTCGAGCCGCCGCGGACTCCGCAGCAGATGGAGCGCGCGGTCAAGGGCCTGGTGACGGGCCGTTACGAGTGGATCGCTTTCACTTCGGTCAATGCCGTGAAAGCCGTGCGGGAGAAGTTCGAGGAGTACGGGCTGGACGCCCGGGCCTTCGCGGGGATCAAGGTCGCCGCGGTGGGGGAGCAGACGGCGAAGGCACTCATCGCCTTCGGCGTGAAGCCGGATCTGGTGCCCTCGGGGGAGCAGTCGGCCGCCGGGCTGCTGGAGGACTGGCCGCCGTACGACCCTGTGTTCGACCCGATCGACCGGGTGTTCCTTCCGCGGGCCGACATCGCCACGGAGACGCTGGTCGCCGGGCTGATCGAGCTCGGGTGGGAGGTCGACGACGTCACCGCCTACCGGACCGTGCGCGCGTCGCCGCCGCCGGCCGAGACGCGGGAGGCGATCAAGGGGGGTGGGTTCGATGCCGTGCTGTTCACGTCGTCGTCCACCGTGCGGAACCTGGTCGGGATTGCCGGGAAGCCGCACAACGTGACCGTGATCGCCTGTATCGGGCCGGCCACCGCGAAGACCGCCGAGGAGCATGGGCTGCGGGTGGATGTGATGGCTCCCGAGCCGTCCGTGCACAAGCTGGCGGAGGCACTGGCCGACTTCGGGATGAGGCGGCGCGCTGCCGCGTTGGAGGCGGGGGATCCGGTGACGCGGCCGAGTGAGCGGCGGCCGGGGGCTCGGCGGAGGAGGACCACGTAGTCGGCGTACCCGGCGTCGGGGCTGGGCTGGGGTGCGCAGCCCGGCGCCGACGGGGTGCCTCCCCAAGAGGGGGACCCCAACGCCCACCCGTGCCGCCCCTGGCTGCACGACTGCCCGCGGCCTGACGCTACGGGGCCCGACGCCTCGTCGGCAAAGGTGGGGTTCGGGCGGGCGTAGCGTAGGCGTATGACGAAGTACGGATCCTTTCCCGGTACGCGTCCCCGCCGGCTGCGTACCACTCCCGTCATGCGGCGCATGGTCGCCGAGACCCGGCTGCATCCGGCCGACTTCATCCTGCCCGCGTTCGTGCGGGAGGGCGTGAGCGAGCCGGTGCCGATCGCGGCGATGCCCGGCGTCGTGCAGCACACCCGGGACAGCCTGAAGAAGGCGGCCGCGGAGGCGGTGGAGGCCGGGGTCTCCGGGATCATGCTGTTCGGGGTGCCGGAGGAGTCGAAGAAGGACGCGATCGGGACGCCGGGGACCGACCCGGACGGGATCCTCCAGGTCGCGATCCGTGATGTGCGGGCCGAGGTCGGCGACGATCTGCTCGTCATGTCCGACCTGTGCCTGGACGAGACGATCGACCACGGCCACTGCGGAGTGCTCGACGAGCAGGGGCGGGTCGACAACGACGCCACCCTGGAGCGGTACGCCGAGATGGCCCAGGTACAGGCCGACGCGGGCGCGCATGTCGTCGGGCCGAGCGGGATGATGGACGGGCAGGTCGGCGTCATCCGTGACGCGCTCGACCAGATCGGGCGCGAGGACGTGGCCATCCTCGCCTACACCGCCAAGTACTCGTCCGCCTTCTACGGGCCCTTCCGCGAGGCCGTCGCCTCCTCCCTCAAGGGCGACCGCAAGACGTACCAGCAGGACCCCGCCAACGTACGGGAGTCGATGCGGGAGCTGGCCCTCGACCTGGAGGAGGGGGCCGACATGGTGATGGTGAAGCCCGCCGGACCCTACCTCGACGTCCTGGCGCGGGTCGCGGACTCCGTGGACGTGCCCGTGGCCGCGTACCAGATCTCCGGCGAGTACTCGATGATCGAGGCCGCCGCGGAGAAGGGCTGGGTCGACCGGGACCGGGCGATCCTGGAGACGCTGACCGGGATCAAGCGGGCCGGGGCGCAGAACATCCTCACCTACTGGGCCACCGAAGTGGCCCGGAAGCTGAGGTAGTTCCGGAGGAAGGGCGCGTACGCCACGTCGTGCCGCGCGCCCTTCCACGCCGGTACGCCCGACCGCTCGACCCTGGAATCGGGCACAGCCTCATGACGATTCGGCCACCTGTTCTTCACTTTGTTTTTGCCCGGCTGTAGGGTCTGCACTCGCGTGCGGCCGTGGACGGTCCGCAAGGTCCGCCCACAGCAGCATGAGGAGTGTCGTGAAGCGCATACTGATCCGGTCCGGGAAGAGTCCCTTCCGCGTCGCCACCCCGACGGAGTTCATTCAGCAGGACCTGATCGGGACGAACACGGGCAACCTGCTCTTCAGTGATTCCGCACACAAGATGCTGTCGACGCCGGACACCGAGGTCACCTCCAACGGCATCCGGACGAACTCGTCCCCGCAGCGTGCCGCCGAGATCAACGAGCAGTACGACGTCTTCGTCGTCCCGCTCGCCAACGCCTTCCGCCCCACCTTCCAGGCCTCACTCGACCGGCTGTCCACGCTGATCGAGCAGCTCACCATCCCGGTGGTGGTCTTCGGCGTCGGCGCGCAGGCGGGCGACGACTACGAGACCGAAGAGCTCAAGCCGATGGCGGACTCCGTCAAGCGCTTCATCTCCGCGGTCCTCGACCGGTCGGCTTCCATCGGCGTCCGCGGGGAACTGACCGCCCGTTACCTCACCGGCCTCGGCGCCCCCGCCGACCGGATCGACATCATCGGCTGCCCGTCGATGTTCCTGTACGGCGACACGTTCCCCGAGATCCGTCCCGCCGAGCTCACCACGGCATCCCGGATCGCCCTCAACCTCTCGCCGAACGCGATACCCGTCGGCGACATCTCCGGCATCGCCCGGCACGCCTGGGAGAACTACCCGGACCTCACCTACTACGCGCAGAACCTCGTCGACGCCGAACTCCTGCTCTGGGGCGACCTCACTCCCGAGACCGGCGTCGAGGACCCGTTCCCGCTCCAGCTCAGTCACGAGCTGCTGCGCGAGAACAAGGTGCGCATGCCGCTGGACCCGGCGACCTGGATCGACGAGCTGCGCGGCTACGACTTCGCCTACGGCACCCGCATCCACGGCAACATCGCCGCCCTGCTGGCCGGCACGCCCAGCGTCGTCCTCACCCATGACTCGCGCACCCTCGAACTGTGCCGGTACTTCGACATCCCGCACCGCCAACTGGCCGGTCTGCCCGCGGAGACCGACCCCCGCGAGCTGTACGAGAGCGCCGACTACTCCGCCATGCTCAAGGGCCACCGCGAGCGCTTCGACCGGATCGTCGCCTTCCTCGACCACAACGGCCTGCAGAACACCTACACCCACGGCGACGGCGGCGCCGCCTTCGACGCCCGCCTTGCCGCGCTCGACCTGCCCCCGTCGATGCCGGTGTGGGACGGCTCCGACGACGGCCACATGCGCTACCGCATCGCCCGGCTGCGCGAGCGGCTCGCGACGGCCAACGCCCGTATCGACACGCGGGTCAAGGAGACCAAGGAACTGCGCGGCCGGGTGGCTGCCGCCGAGAAGCGGCAGGCCGAGACCGCGCGCCTGCTCGACGCCGCCCGCGCGGAGCTGGCCGCCACGCGCAAGCAGCTCGGCGCCCTGGAGCGCCGGGTCGGCGGCATCGAGAAACGCGTGATGGTCCGGTTGGGACCTGCTGTGCGTCGCCGGATGCGCAAGCTGTCCGGTTCGGGCGGCGGCGCCAAGGACTGACCGGCAACAGCCGTCGGCGTCCCCCTGGTTCGGCGGTTCAGTCCCACCAGAAGGACCAGATCTCCTGGTCGATCAGGTGCTCGGCGTACGCACGCAGTGACGGGTTGCTGCTCTGCAGGATGTTGTCCGGGCAGAACGCGAAGTGCTCGACGGCCACCGCCTCCGCCTCCGCCAGGGTGGCGGGCGGTGCCGCGACCGAGAGGATCAGCTGGTCGAAGGTGAGCGCGACCACGCGTATGCCGAAGCGGTCCTCCCAGGAGCGGAGCACCGCGCAGAGCCGGGCCACGTCGTTCTCGTAGTTCAGCGGGCCCGACCAGCCGATCGCCGCCGGGATGTCCGCGCTGCGGCGTGCCGGTACGAGGGCCAGGCGCGGCTCCTTCAGCCAGGAGCCGTCGGTCACCAGGAAGTCGGCTATCTCGGCGGCGAGTTCATCCGGATCGGGGTCGCCCGTGCTGCGGGTCGGCGCGGACGCCAGGCCCGGCCATTCGGCCTGCTCCGCCTCGTCCGCCGCGTACTCCTCCCAGTACTCGGCGAGTACGTCCTCCGGGTCGTGATCCCCCGCGTACGACATCTCGCCGGGCATCAGCTCCCAGCTGTCCGGCCCCTCTTGGCTGCCGCCCACATCGACGAGCAGCGGGAGGAGCCCACCGGTCCGCCGGGCCGGGTCCAGCGCCGCCCAGGCACCGGCCGCCACCGGTACGTCGGCATGCCACAGCAGCGGCTCGTGCCACTGCCCCTCGTACGTCGCGTCGATCAGTCTCCCGGGCGGGAGTTCGAGCCCGAGGGCGCGGCCGGTGGGGTCGGAGGCCAGCTTCGGCAGCGGGTTGGGAAGAGTCGCCATGTCAGTGACTGTAGGCGCAGCCACTGACAATCGGACTCCGCGATCAGAGGCGCTCGGGGGTGCGGATGCCCAGCAGGGCCATGCCCTGGTGGAGGGTGCGGGCCGTGACGTCGCACAGGAACAGGCGGTTCTCCACCTGGGCCGGCGTCTCCGCCTTCAGGACCGGGCACTTGTCGTAGAAGGTCGTGTACAGGGACGCCAGCTGGTACAGGTACGCCGTCATCTTGTGCGGGGCGTACTCCGTAGCCGCCTCCGCGACCGTCTCCGCGAACGCGTCCACGTGCAGGCCGAGGGCGCGCTCCGCCTCGTGCAGGTCCAGCTCGGGGTGCGCGGCCGGGCGTACCTCGCCGGCCTTGCGGAGGATCGACTGGATACGGGCGTACGCGTACTGGAGGTAGACGGACGTGTCGCCGTTCAGCGAGACCATCTGGTCCAGGTCGAACTTGTAGTCCCGGTTCGCCGACGTCGACAGGTCCGCGTACTTCACCGCGCCGATGCCCACCTGGGCGCCGCGCTCGGCGATCTCCCCCTCGGACAGGTCCTGGGCCTTCTCCCGTACGACGGCCGAGGCGCGGTCGATCGCCTCGTCGAGGAGGTCGACCAGCCGTACCGTCTCGCCCTCACGCGTCTTGAACGGCTTGCCGTCCTTGCCGAGGACCGTGCCGAAGGCCAGCTGGTACGCCTTCACGTCGTCGTTCAGCCAGCCCGCCCTGCGGGCCGTCTCGAAGACCATCTTGAAGTGGAGGGACTGGCGGGCGTCCACGACGTAGATCAGGCTGTTCGCCTTCAGGTTGAAGACGCGGTCCCTGATCGCGGACAGGTCGGTCGCCGCGTAGCCGTAGCCGCCGTCCGACTTCTGGACGATCAGCGGGACCGGCTTGCCGTCCGGGCCCTTGATGTCGTCGAAGAAGACACACAGGGCACCTTCGGAGCGGACGGCGACGCCGGAGTCCTCCAGGAGGCGGCAGGTCTCCGCGAGCATGTCGTTGTAGCCCGACTCGCCGACGATGTCCGCGTCGCGGATCTCCATGTCCAGCTTCTCGAAGACGGAGAAGAAGTAGATCTTCGACTCGTCGACGAACTTCTGCCACATGGCGAGCGTGTGCGGGTCGCCGGCCTGGAGGTCGACGACACGGCGGCGGGCCCTGGTCTTGAACTCCTCGTCGGAGTCGAAGAACTTCCGCGCGGCCTTGTAGAGGCGGTCGAGGTTCGACATCGCCTCCTCACCGGTGACCTGGGCGTCCTTGTGGTCCAGCTCGTGCGGGTGCTCGTCCAGGTACTGGATGAGCATGCCGAACTGCGTGCCCCAGTCGCCGATGTGGTGGCGGCGGACCACGTTCTCGCCGGTGAACTCAAGGAGCTGGACGACCGAGTCGCCGATCACCGCGGAGCGGAGGTGGCCGACGTGCATCTCCTTCGCCACGTTCGGCTGGGCGTAGTCGATGACCGTCGTGCCGGGGTGCTCCGCGCGCGGCACACCCAGGCGGCCCTCGGCGTCAGCGGCGCGGGCGGCGAGGTTCTCGGTGATCGCCTTGTCGGTGACCGTGATGTTGAGGAAGCCGGGGCCGGAGACCTCGACGTCCTTGATCACATCGCCGGTGGTGACCTGGGCGACGACCTGCGTCGCCAGCTCGCGCGGGTTCGCCTTCGCCTTCTTCGCGAGGGCGAGGATGCCGTTGGCCTGGTAGTCCGCCCGGTCGCTTCGTCGCAGCAGCGGGTCGACTCCGTCGGCCTCCGGGAGGGCGGAAGCGAGGGCGGTGGCGAGGCGCTGGTTGACGGAAGCGGTGAGGGACGTGACCGGGGCCATGGAGTGGGTGCCGTTCTCCTCGGGGTACGGGTGGATGCGGCCAGTATCCCATGGGGGGCAAAGGGGTTTTTCCGGTGCGGGCGCGTTGGGGCTGGGCGGGGTGGGTGCGCAGCCCGGCGTTGGCGGGGTGCCGCCTGCGCCCACCCGTGCCGCCCCAGCGGCACGACTGCCCGCAGCTACGGCGGATGGCCGTGAAAAGGCGTTTTCGTGGATGCCAGGCTTGCTGGGAGAATGGAGCGGGCAGCCGTGTGACCGGGCCGGCTGCGGATGAGGAAAGAAGGACGTGCCGATCGTGGGTCAGAGCACCGAGACCACCGACTGGGTCTCCCGTTTCGCGGATGAGGTCATCGAGGAGTCGGAGCGTCGGGCCCCGGGCAAACCCGTTGTCGTCGCGTCCGGCCTGTCGCCCTCCGGGCCCATTCACCTGGGGAACCTGCGCGAGGTCATGACGCCGCACCTCGTCGCCGACGAGATCCGACGCCGGGGACGCCAGGTCCGGCATCTCATCTCCTGGGACGACTACGACCGGTACCGCAAGGTGCCGGCCGGTGTCGCCGGGATCGACGAGTCCTGGGCCGAGCACATCGGCAAGCCGCTGACCTCCGTGCCCGCGCCGAAGGGCTCCGCCCACCCGAACTGGGCCGAGCACTTCAAGGCCGCGATGATCGAGTCGCTGGCCGAGCTGGGCGTGGAGTTCGACGGGATCAGCCAGACCGCGCAGTACACCTCCGGGGCGTACCGGGAGCAGATCCTGCACGCCATGAAGCACCGGGGTGACATCGACGCGGTGCTGGCCCAGTACCGGACCAAGCCCAAGGCCGGCGCCAAGAAGTCGCAGAAGTCCGTCGACGAGGCCGAGCTGGAGGCCGAGGAGGGGTCCGGCGCCGCGTCCGAGGACGACGGCAGCTCCGGGACCGCCGGGTACTTCCCGTACAAGCCGTACTGCGGCAACTGCGAGAAGGACTTCACCACCGTCACCTCCTACGACGACACCACCACCGAGCTGACCTACGCCTGCACGGTCTGCGGCTTCTCCGAGACCGTCCGGCTGAACGAGTTCAACCGCGGCAAGCTGGTCTGGAAGGTCGACTGGCCGATGCGGTGGGCGTACGAAGGGGTCATCTTCGAGCCGAGCGGTGTCGACCACTCGTCTCCGGGGTCGTCCTTCCAGGTCGGCGGGCAGATCGTCGGGATCTTCGGCGGCAAGCAGCCGATCGGGCCCATGTACGCGTTCGTCGGCATCAGCGGCATGGCGAAGATGTCGTCGTCGCGCGGTGGCGTGCCCACCCCGGCCGACGCTCTGAAGATCATGGAGCCGCAGCTCCTGCGCTGGCTGTACGCCCGCCGCAGGCCCAACCAGTCCTTCAAGATCGCCTTCGACCAGGAGATCCAGCGGCTCTACGACGAGTGGGACAAGCTCGACGCCAAGGTCACCGACGGCTCCGCCCTGCCCGCCGACGTCGCCGCACACTCGCGTGCCGTGCGGACGGCCGCCAGTGAGCTGCCGAGGACGCCCCGGCCGATGCCGTACCGGACGCTCGCGTCCGTCGCCGACATCACCGCCGGGCACGAGGACCAGGCACTGCGGATTCTCTCCGAGCTCGACCCGGAGAAGCCGCTGGCCTCGCTCGACGAGGTGCGGCCGCGGTACGACAAGGCCGAGGCGTGGATCAACACCCATGTGCCGGCCGATCAGCGGACCATCGTGCGGGACGAGCCCGACGTCGAGCTGCTGAAGTCGCTCGACGAGGCGTCCCAGCAGTCGATCCGGCTGCTGCTCGACGGACTGGAGGAGCACTGGTCGCTGGACGGGCTGACGCACCTCGTGTACGGCGTGCCCAAGGTGCAGGCCGGATTCCCGGCGGACGCCACGCCGAAGGAGCTGCCGCCGGAGATCAAGACCGCTCAGCGGTCGTTCTTCGCGCTGCTGTACCACCTGCTGGTGGGGCGGGACACCGGGCCGCGGCTGCCTACGCTGCTGCTGGCGGTGGGGCAGGAGCGGGTGCGGGCCCTGCTCGGGGAGTAGAGCCGCTGCTACGACGATGAGGGGCGGCCCGCGCGTGGCCGGGCGCCCCCCCGCGGGGGGAGGGGGGGGGGTTAGCGCTGTGGTGGTGTTTCCGGTGCGCGGGGGGGGGCGGGGGGTAGCGGTGG
This sequence comes from Streptomyces sp. NPDC059866, assembly GCF_042731325.1. NCBI lineage: Bacteria > Bacillati > Actinomycetota > Actinomycetes > Kitasatosporales > Streptomycetaceae > Streptomyces > Streptomyces sp. NPDC059866. The sequence continues at coordinate 24,786 of NZ_JBHWJT010000047.1, forward strand.
GCCCAGCGCGTTGGGTCGGGGGGC